>DPCK01000003.1 GCA_003516285.1 Lutibacter sp.
ACAATAAACGCCAACGTCTCTTAACTAAAAAAATAATTGGCGTTGTTACATAACGTAACTTTTAATTGAACAGGTAAATATTTACCTGTTTTAAGCATTTTACAAACATTTGTAAATCAAAAAAAAAAATGTAAATCAAATAATTTCTTTAATTTCAACAAAAGTTTCAAGTTATAAAGTATTGGAATACATATTTTTTTACTTATAAAAGACATTAAACGACATTCTTTTACACGTTTAGCGTACATTTGAAAAAAATATTAGAATTGTGAAGTTATATATCAAATATATGGTAAGCAACCGTTGTAAAATGGCTGTAAAAGACGCTCTAAGAAAGCTAAAACTTCATTTTGTGGTGGTTGATTTAGGGGAAGTCGACATTATGGAAAACATAAATGATGAGCAGCGAGCGATGTTAAAGCAGGAATTATACAACTCCGGTCTTGAATTGATGGATGACAAAAGAGCAATGTTGATTGAAAAAATAAAAAATGTGATTATTGAAATGGTCCATTATTCGGAAGAAGCCATCAAAGTAAATTTCTCGGACTATTTAAGTGAAAAATTAAACCACGATTACACCTATATGGCAAATTTATTTTCAGAAGTGCAAGGAACCACCATTGAGCAGTTTATTATTGTCCATAAAGTTGAACGAATTAAAGAATTAATTAATTATGGCGAATTAAATATTACAGAAATTGCCTGGAAAATGAACTATAGCAGCGTGGCGCATTTATCCAATCAATTTAAAAAAGTAACAGGCCTCTCGCCTTCCCATTTTAAACAAATTAAAGAAAAGAGAAGAAGTCCGATTGAGGAAATTGGAAACCAAATCGGAGGTCCGAGTGATGTTCCAAGAAAAAATTAAAATTACCCATTTTTATAAAGGCATCAAATCATAAATGGAATCAAAAATCATCAAAAATACAAATTACACCAGAAGCCTCATAGAAGCCAGCCTCGATCCATTTGTGACCATTAGCTTGGAAGGCAAGATAACCGACGTTAATAAGGCCTCCATAAAAGTTACCGGCATCACAAGAAAAAACTTAATAAACACTAACTTTTCCGATTATTTCACAGATCCAATAAAAGCCCAGGAAGGTTATCTTCAGGTTTTTAATAAAGGTTTTGTGGTAGATTATCCGTTAACCATAAAGCATAAAAACGGGAATTTAACTGATGTATCCTACAACGCTTCTGTTTATAAAGATGATTCGGGAAAAGTGATTGGCGTTTTTGCAGCCGCACGAGATGTAACTGCCCAAAAATGGGCTATAGACTTAAGAAAAGCCAACAAAGAATTGGCATTTCAAAATGAGGAGAAAGGAAAACGAGCTGAAGAATTGATTATAGCCAATGAAGAATTGGCTTTCCAAAATGTTGAGAAAGAAAAACGCGCAGATGAGTTGGTCATTGCTAACAAAGAACTTGAGTTTCAAAATGAGGAGAAAGAAAAACGGGCAGATGAATTGGCAATCGCCAATGAAGAATTGGCATTTCAAAATGATGAAAAAGGAAAACGGGCAGATGAGTTAATTATTGCCAATAAAGAATTGGCTTTCCAAAATGATGAGAAGGGAAAACGTGCCGAAGAATTGGTGGTTGCCAACAAAGAACTGGCTTTCCAAAACGATGAAAAAGAAAAAAGAGCCGCTGAATTGGTGATTGCCAATGAAGAGTTGGCGTTTCAAAATGAAGTAAAAGAAAAACGGGCGGCTGAGTTAGTGATTGCCAACGAAGAATTGGCGTTTCAAAACGATGAAAAAGAAAAGCGGGCGGCTGAGTTAGTGATTGCCAACGAAGAATTGGCTTTCCAAAATAATGAGAAAGAAAAACGTGCGCAAGAATTAGGAATTGCCAACAAAGAACTGGCCTTTCAAAACAATGAGAAAGAAAAAAGAGCAGCGGAATTGGTGATTGCCAATGGAGAACTCGCTTATCAAAATGAAGTAAAAGAAAAAAGGGCAGCGGAATTGGTGATTGCCAATGAAGAACTTGCTTTTCAAAACGTTGAAAAAGAAAAACGGGCAGCAGAGTTGGTCATTGCAAACGAAGAACTGGTTTTTCAAACAAAAGTAAAAGAAAAAAGAGCCGCAGAGTTGGTACTTGCCAATGAAGAACTTGCCAAACAAAATATAGAAGCCATTAAACAAGGTATTGCAAATAGAGAACTTGAAGCGTCTAACATTGATATAAAATTAGATTCCCAATATTCTTTAAGTCTTATTGAAGCAAGTTTAGATCCTTTGATCACCATCAGTTCTGCCGGAAAGATTACCGATATGAACGAGGCTTTGACCAACATTACCGGACTAACAAGAGAAGAATTAACAGATACAGACTTTCTGGATTATTTTACCGAACCGCAAAAAGCACGAAGCGTTTATCAGGAAGTATTTGCAAATGGATCGGTTACCAATTTTCCGTTGACACTTCGCCATAAAGATGGAAAGCTGACTGATGTGCTGTTTAACGGATCGGTTTATAAAGATGATGAAGGAAACGTTGAAGGCGTTGTGATTGTTGCAAGAGATGTTACCGAACAAAAAAAGATAGCCAAAGAATTAACAGAAGCGATGGTGTTTGCCGAATTGGCCACGGAAATTGCGGAACAAGCCAAAATTAAAGCTGAAAAAGCCACCAAAATTGCAGAAGACGCTATGAAAGCAAAACAGCAATTTTTGTCGAATATGAGCCACGAAATTCGCACCCCAATGAATGCGATTATCGGCTTTACAAAAGTGGTCCTGAAAACAGAATTGACTGCAAAACAAAAAGAATATTTAAAAGCCATAAAAATTAGTGGTGACGCCTTAATTGTCCTTATTAACGATATACTCGATTTGGCAAAAGTAGATGCCGGGAAAATGACCTTTGAGCAAATACCTTTTAAAATGGCCATCTCAATTTCCGCTATGCTTCATTTATTTGAAACAAAAATTCAGGAAAAGAATTTAAAATTGGTAAAAGAATACGATGACAAAATTCCGGATGTTTTGGTTGGCGATCCTGTGCGGTTGCACCAAATCATTATGAATTTAGTGAGCAATGCCGTAAAGTTTACAACAAAAGGAAAAATTACTGTCGGAGTGAAATTGCTCAATGAAGATGATAATAAAGTAAACGTGCAATTTTCAGTCTCTGATACCGGAATAGGAATACCAGAAAACAAAATTGCCACGATTTTTGAAAATTTTCAACAGGCGTCAAGCGGAACTTCGCGATTGTATGGAGGAACCGGATTGGGACTTGCCATAGTAAAACAATTGATTGAACCGCAAGGAGGCAACATTTCTGCCACAAGTAAAGTAAATGAAGGCTCTACTTTTACTTTCACTTTAAGTTTTCTAAAAACAAAAGCCAAAGCTGAATTAGAAACCGAACTTTTGGAAATAGATAGGGATATTACCAATGTAAAAGTATTGGTTGTGGAAGATATTGCGCTTAATCAATTGCTGATGAGAACTTTGCTGGATGATTTTGGCTTTGAATGCGATATTGCGGGCAATGGAAAAATAGCCATCGAAAAAATGCAAACCAAAATTTACGATCTTATTTTAATGGATTTACAGATGCCGGAGATGAATGGATTTGAAGCAACGGAATATATTAGAAATGAAATGAAATCTAATGTACCAATTATTGCATTAACGGCAGACGTTACCACCGTAGATTTGGCAAAATGCAAAGCAGTTGGGATGGATGATTACATTGCAAAGCCTGTTGATGAAAGATTATTGTACAGTAAAATGCTGGGTTTTTTGAAAAAGACTCCGCTGGCAATTGAACAAGATGTAAGAGAATTGACTAAAACCATAAAAATTAAATGTACCAATTTAGATTATTTGAATGTCAGAACCAAATCCAATCGGGTGTTGATGATGGAAATGATTTCGCTTTATTTGGAACAAACGCCGCCATTAATCAACGAAATGAAACAAAACCTTTCAAATAAAGACTGGAAATCATTGCATTCAACCGTCCATAAAATAATTCCTTCTTTTTCAATAATGGGCATTAGTGCAGATTATGAAACTATGGCCAGAAAAGTTCAGGAATATGCTAGCACACAGCTGCAGACAGACAATATCTCGGAAATGGTATTGAAACTTGAGGAAGTTTGTATGCAAGCTTGCTGTGAATTAGAAGTAGAATTTAATGTATTTAAAAATAATAAATAATGAATAACGGAAATAAAATAAAACTTTTTCTGGTAGATGATGATGCCGTATATTTAAAATTAATGGAAATTGAATTCCTTCAACACGCTGATTTTGATATAGAAACTTATCCAACCGGTGAACTGTGCGTACAAAATTTATCAAATAACCCTGATGTTATTATTCTAGATTATTATCTGGATGGCGTGAATAAAGACGCAATGAACGGATTGGAAACATTGGACAAAATAAAAGCAGAAAATCCAAATATTCCAGTGGTTATGTTGTCTTCACAGGACAAAATTGACATTGCCATAAGCTGTATGCATCACGGTGCATTTGATTATGTGGTAAAAAGCGAAACAGCCTTTGTGCGGCTTCAAAAAATTATTACCGCCATTTTTGAACTCAAAAAAATAGAAAAACAATTGAATTGGTATATGGACAGGATGTAAAATTGATAGAAATCATTAATTAGAATCAGTCTATAAAGTTTATGATGCTGACAATATTATATTTATAAAAGATACAATTTCGCTTATAAAACACAATCGTCCGTTTCAATTTAGAGCGGATTTTTGTTTTTTAATTAACAAAGCATTTATTTTCTTATACAACTATCAAACAGTTAAATTGCTCGGAATAATCAATTAAACCAAGAAATTAAAATCATGCAAGTAGCCGTTACAAGAAAAAAGAATATATTTTCTCCAGATCCTTCCAGAGTAATCGCCCGTTTTCTTCAATTAAATGATGAAAGATCAACAGATATTATCAGACAAGTATTGGCAATGCCTGAAAAAGAAGTGAATACGGCCATGAGTCAGTTATTGAGAGGTTATTCAAGAAGACACAGAAATATTTCACGAATATTTGAGAACCATTTTAACAAACTGGCCCCCATATTTGATAAGATTGATGTTAATAAAGAAGATCTTAGCTTGGCTCAAAAAGCGCTTATAGGATCGTATTTTACCATGGAATATTCCATTGAATCAGCAGCCTTTTTTAATCCGTCTGCGATGGAACATCCAGATCAGTCAGAATTGAGAACGAACGAGAAAAGGGTGATTTTCAGTTTCCGGGCTACAGGTGAAGGACATATTTCCTCAGTGGTTTTCCGCACAGGAATTCTTGACAAAAACAGTAACTTAAGTATTGAACCTGTTGGAAAAATGCTTGCCGAGGCAGATAAAATTGTACAGACTGTTTACGATAAAAAAAGTTTTCAGGTAAAACTGAATGAAATGCAAGACCATGAAACAATTATTCCACCTATAATTATAGACAATCCTGTTGAAATGCAAGGCACTGAAAATGTGATTCCTTCAGTAGTTATAGACAAAAAGGATAAAATACAAGATAAACTCAAAATTATTTCTCCTGATTTTATCTTAGATCAATTAGGCGATAATTTTACCTATGAAGAATTGACAAAGATTCTTGAAATAGCAATTAAAGACCCTGAAATTACTGAAGGCCAGATTAAAATTATAAATCAAATTTTATGGATGGCATCCGCACATTACGAAATTCATTTTTCAATAGATTCTGCCATTTCAGAAAGGGTTATTTTCCCAATATCCGCTACAGAAAAAAAAGGTATTGAAGATGCGAGGTTTGTTAAATTCACTGACGATAATGGAGAAATTACCTATTATGCCACTTACACCGCTTATGATGGGATGACCATTCTTCCTAAGTTAATAAGTACAACCGACTTTTATAATTTTAAGATTTTGCCTATTAATGGTGAAATTGCCCGTAACAAAGGAATGGCTTTGTTTCCAAGGAAAATCAACGGAAAGTATGCGATGCTTTGCCGAATGGACGGGGTTAATAATTATATCGCCTATTCAGATAAAATCAATATTTGGAACGATGCTAAAATTATACAAAAACCCAAATATCCTTGGGAACTCGTGCAAATAGGCAATGCCGGTTCCCCAATTGAAACGAAAGACGGTTGGCTGGTTATTACGCACGCAGTAGGTTCTATGAGAGAATATACGTTGGGTGCTTCGCTTTATGAACTTGACAACCCAGAAATTGAGATTGGGAGATTAACCGAACCGTTGATGGTACCTAATGAATTGGAAAGAGAAGGTTATGTGCCAAATGTTATTTATTCTTGCGGTTCCATTATTCATAATGATGAGCTAATTATTCCTTACGCAATGTCAGATTATTCATCTACTTACGCCACTGTAGATCTCAAAGAACTGCTGAGTGCACTTAAAACTTCGCCTAAAATTAACAAGAAGTAGGCTTCGACCAATAAAATTTCAATTACAAGGGGAAACCTTAATTTCCCCTTATAAATACATTTTTTCGTTGGCTTTTTTAAGAAAAATAAACGCAGCCACATACCTAAAGAGCGCTAATTATACTGTCCTTGCTTCCCTTTCACTACATTGTAAAAAATTAAAGTCAAGAGTGTCTAGCAAAAAATAAGCAGGTGTAAACTTATTGACAATCTGTGAATCATGTAACTCTTTCCTTAAATTATGTAACACTTTTCAATAGTAAGAACCTCAAATTTGCAAGATAATAATTAAGTTTAATCATATATCTAAAATAAAAATTATGAGTTCAGGAAAAGTAGTATTAGGTTTATTGGCTGGTGTTGCTGCAGGTGCCATTGCAGGTCTTTTATTTGCTCCGGCAAAAGGTTCTTACACTAGAAAAAAAATTACCAAAAAAGGCAAAGACTATGAAAAAAAACTGGAAAAAAAATTCAGTAAAAATATAGAGATGGCCAACAAAAAATTTGACAAGTTAAAAAGTGATGTTACTGACTTTGCGCAAAAAAAAATGCATAAAGCAGAACAAGTTAAAGAACAAGTTAAAAAATAGTTAACGTCGGTAAAACCGGAATTACTATAATAAATTTTGCATATTGATATTTGCCCTGTCAGGATTTTTTTTAAAATAATGTGTATAAAGTACCCTAAATTTATACTACTGCGTTTGAGTTAGCCTGACGGGCATTTTCATTTTACCTTATTTTCAATCAGGTAAAAAACAACATAGTATATAATATTGTTGTATCTCAAACCCTATTTCCGAAAGGAAATAGATTTCTTAATGATTCAAATACCATTTACCCATGACTACCCCTAAAATACATGGAACAAAATACAAACACAAATAATATATCTGAAATTTTATTCATAACCTCTTATCCACCCAGGGAATGTGGCATAGCTACTTATTCGCAGGATTTAATTAAGGCATTAAACAATAAATTTAGCAATTCATTCTCCATAAAAGTCTGTGCATTGGAATCAAATGGAGACACTTATGCTTATCCTGATGAAGTAAAATACACCTTAAAAACTTCATTGGCTAAGGATTATGAAAAGCTGGCCTATGCCATAAATAAAGATCCTCTTGTTAAAACCGTTTTGATTCAGCATGAATTTGGATTTTTCAAATCACAGGAACAAGCATTTCATCAATTATTGCTGGCAGTGTCAAAACCGATTGTCATTGTTTTTCATACAGTACTGCCCAATCCTGACAAACTTCTAAAAGAAAAAGTACAAAATATTGCGGCTGCCTGCAAATCAATCATTGTAATGACAAATACATCAGCTGAAATATTAATGCAAGATTACGATGTATCGCCAAAAAAAATAACTATAATTCCCCATGGAACCCACTTAGTTCCGCGATTAAACAAAACTGCTTTAAAACTGAAGTATAAACTAAAGGGTAAAAAAGTGCTTTCCACATTTGGTTTGCTAAGTTCAGGAAAAGATATTGGGACAACATTAGATGCATTACCCGCCATTATTAAACAGTGCCCGGATACCATGTTTTTGATTCTTGGAAAAACCCATCCGGAAGTAGTAAAAAACGAAGGTGAAAAATATCGTGAAATGCTTGAGCAAAAAGTAGTGCAACTTTCCCTTCAAAATCATATAAGATTCGTTAACAAATATCTGGAATTACCCGAATTGCTTGAATATCTGCAACTTACAGATATTTACCTGTTTACTGCCGATGATCCAAATCAAGCTGTAAGCGGCACTTTTGTTTATGCAATGAGTTGTGCCTGCCCAATCATTTCCACACCAATACCGCATGCAAAGGAAATGTTGACCGACGAAACCGGAATTATTTTCGATTTCCACAACTCCAGCCAATTGGCCGCTGCAACCATCAAACTGCTTAACGATGATCACTTACGAAAAAATATTGGCACAAATACCTTGCATAAAATTGCGTCCACGGTTTGGGAAAATTCTGCCATTGCGCACGCCAAGTTATTTGAAAAAATGTATGAAGAACGTATCTCATTAAAATACAATTTACCTATTATTAACCTTAAGCATTTTAAAAAACTGACTACCGGCTTTGGAATGATTCAATTTTCCAAAATCAATCAGCCTGATATTGATTCTGGGTATACGTTAGATGACAATGCAAGAGCACTCATTGCTATGTGTCAACATTATGAATTGACAAAAAATGAAGCCGATTTAGAATACATTCATATTTATTATAACTTCATAAAATATTGTCTGCAATCTGAAGTAGGTTTTTTAAATTATGTTGATGAACAAAGAATTTTTACCCCACAAAACAATAAAACCAACCTTGAAGATGCCAACGGAAGAGCGATTTGGGCCTTGGGATATTTGATTTCCATGAGTGCTATTCTGCCAAAAGAATCTCAAACTATTGCGTCGGATGCAGAATTAACGATACAACATGTATTGCTAAATATTGATCACATTCATTCTACGCGTGCAATGGCCTTTGCAATAAAAGGATTGTATTTTAGAAATAAAAAAAACAGTTCGCCACAAAACACCACATTAATTAAAAAACTTGCGGATCGATTGGTTCAAATGTATCGTCATGAATCCAACAATGAATGGCAATGGTTCGAGGGTTATTTAACCTATGCAAACAGCGTTTTGCCAGAATCATTATTATGTGCCTGGCTAGTTACAGGTGAAATCACTTATCAAAAAATTGCAAAAACTTCTTTTGATTTCCTTCTTTCGAAGACCTTCAGAAAAAATAAGATCAAAGTAATTTCAAACAAAAACTGGTTAAATACCAAAGAAAATTTAACCACCACACCCATTGGAGGCGAACAGCCAATTGATGTTGCTTATACCATTCTTGCATTGCGTAAATTCTATATGGTGTTTAAGGAGGAAACATACCGATTAAATATGGAGATTTCTTTTAATTGGTTTTTGGGAAGCAATCACCTGAACCAGATTATTTATAACCCTTGCACCGGTGGATGTTATGACGGACTTGAAGAAAATTCTGTAAACCTTAACCAAGGCGCAGAATCAACCGTAAGTTACCTGATGGCCAGACTTACAATGGAGAAATTTATCCTAAATGAACAAGATAATAAACGTCAAAAAGCACATAGTTTAAAGTTAGGAATGTAAAATTAACTGGTGCAATGTGTGAATCATATAACTTATTCGTAAAATTATGTAACACATCACTTGCTGAAACTGCCCATCTTTACATTGTAGTTTAACAATGATTTTTTGATAAAAATTTGCATAAAATACAAATAAAAAAAGTGGAGACCAGAACCCACTTTAAAAACGGCTTGCTTGGTTATTTAAATCTAATAACTGTTAGGGTAATTGGGAAGGGCAATAAAAAGCAAGAAATAAATTTAAAATTTTAAAAATGAAAAAATTAATTTTAGTAGTAGCATTGGCATTAGTTTCAGCAGTTGGTTTCAGCCAGAATCCTTTAACTGTTGGACAAAGTCAACTTAATGTCGGTGTGGGTCTGTCGGATAGAGGCGTTCCAATTTATTTAGGATTGGATCACGGAATCAGCAGAGATTTAACCATTGGCGGTGAATTATCTTACCGTTCTTTCAACAAATATGAAGGAAATAACAGATATGATCACGATGTTATTGGAATTTCAGGTAATTTAAACTACCACTTCAACAATGCCTTAAATATGTCTAACGAATGGGATTTTTATGTAGGTCCAAACTTAGGATACTATTCTTATAAAAATAACTATGATGGTTATGACGGAAGATATAATTCAGGTTTAGGTGTTGGTGCACAACTTGGTTTCAGATATTACTTATCTGATAAAGTAGGATTAAATCTTGAATTCGGTGGCGGAAACGCTTTCTCAGGAGGAAAATTCGGACTTACCTTTAAATTGTAAACTCTAAATAAAAATTTAAAAACATTGGTTATTATAGACTTCAAAATAGCCTATATCTCCAATGTTTTTTTTACACTAAATCTTAAAACTTAAAAAAATGAATTTAAAAAGAATCTTTGGGGCATTGCTTACCGCCCTCGGAATTGGCGCTTTAATTTATACTGCTGTATTATTTGTAAATAGCGGCGGTGACAGTAATTTTGCCATTAGAAATCTTGTTGTTTTTGGTATTCTTGGTATCATATTTTTTGCTGCCGGAATTAGCCTTGTGCGCACAACAAAAGACGAATCATAGCGTAAATCGCTAATTAACAGGATCTTTATTATTAACTTTTGATAAAAACTGAACCCCATTCTATAACTTAAACCAGCTAATCATTTTCATTATACCAAACTATCATGAATGATAAGAACAAAACAAAAAAAGAACGGGCTTCAAAATTAATCATTGATAATAAAGAAAATGCCGTTGAATTGGTAAATACCAATAATGCCGTTCCACATAAAAACGATGTTAAAGGGAAACATTTAGACACCTTAATTAATTCTAATTTAGAAAACGCATTGTCGTTAAGCATTGTGGCCAATAAAGAACTTGAAACTCAAAATGAGGAAAAAGAAAAACATATTGACGCATTGATTAAAGCAAATGAAAAAGCAACAGAAAACGACAAGCTGAAATCGGCTTTTTTAACCAATATGTCGCACGAAATTAGGACACCGTTAAACAGTATTTTGGGATTTGCAGATTTATTAAAAGATCCCAAACTTAAAAGCGAGAAGCAACAAAAATATATTAAAGTTCTTGAGAAAAGTGGCGCGCGTTTGCTTAACACCATTAATGATATTGTTGATATCTCAAAAATACATTCGGGCCAGGTTAAAGTAAACCTCAGTGAAACAAATATAAACAAGCAAATTGAGAAAATTTATAATTTCTTTAAGCCGGAGGCCGAAAGCAAGGGAATAAATTTTGTTTACAAAAAAAGCTTGCCAACAAAAAAAGCTTATTTTTTAACAGATTGTGAAAAAATATATACAGTGCTCATCCACCTTGTCAAAAATGCGATCAAGTATACCGATAAGGGTTCAGTAGAATTTGGATATGGCGGAATAAAATCAGCAACCTCACAAACACAATTATTGTTTTTCGTGAAAGACACAGGAGTTGGCGTACCAAAAAACAGGCAAGAAGCCATATTTGAAAATTTTGTACAGGCCGATATTGAAGATAAAATGGCCTTGCAAGGAAACGGATTGGGCTTGTCAATTACCAAAGCTTATATTGAATTGCTTGATGGTAAAATTTGGGCAGAAAGTGATGAGGGCAAAGGCGCAAAATTTTATTTCACCCTTCCCTACCGCATTGATCTGGAAGAAAAATTAATAAACTAAATAGCATAGAGTTACCATTGCCGTTACCAAAAAAGATATTTAACCCCCTAATTTAAAAAAATGAATATTAAAAAAACCCTTGGATCATTAATTATTGCTCTTGCAATTGGCGCCATCAGCTATCCTGTATTTTTGTTTATAAATACTGCCGGAGGGCAATTTACCACAAAAGTTTTAATCATTTTCGGCACGCTTGGTCTTTTGTTTTTTATTTTAAGCATTGGTTTAATACGCACTTTAAAAGACAAGTTATAGTTTTTTTTTCTGCCCGACAAAACTGTACATTGAATTAGAACAATCTATTTTGTTAATTGACACTTAAAATATAATTAGCCTTTTTTTCAATAATAATTATTTGTTCGTAAATAGTAATGTAAAAAATCATTTAAAAAAAACACTCAAATTATGAAAACAAAAACAATAGGAATCGTTATGGCCATTATAGGAATATTAATGATGATTTATACCGGTTTCAGTTATGTAACCACCGAAAAAGTAGTGGACTTAGGTCCGATGCAAATGAGTATGGAAAAAGAAAACCCAGTTCAATGGTCGCCAATTATTGGTGCTGTATTACTTGTTGGCGGCATAGTGCTTGTGGTCATTGACAAGAAAAAGTAATAAGTAAGACGGATCCCGATAGCTATCGGGACGGAAGACCGTAGTTGATATAGCTAAAAAAACTGGTCAACAATAAATAGCCAAGTTTAAACCACAATTTTAAATATTATAGCTAACAATACATTTTTTAAAATTTTAAAAAAAGCATCATTTTTCAGAAAGTGATGCTTTTTATTTGGAAAAAGACAATCCTTTTTTATTTAACCAGAAATAACTTAACCTTAGTCATTTAAAAAAAATTCTCTCGCTAAAATTTAAAAAATGTGTGAATTGTGTAACTATTTAAAATAATTGTGTAACAAATTCCGCAGCGAATGAAGTCACCTTTGATAGATAAATAACTGGGACAACTAAGTCACAGTTCAAAAATCATCAAAATGAAAATAAATAATATAACCCAAATAGCGGCTATGCTGTTATTCGTATTATTAGGAAGTTGCACAAACGACCAAGACGCAGATTTAACTGCAAGAACGGATTCAGCCGTATTAGGTGAGGAAATTTCCTTTGAACAATCAAAAGTTGAAGAATTAAAAGCAGTAAATTTAGGTGTTTCAGGCGACTTTGTAATTTTATCAAAAACCGGAATTACCAGTGTATTTAAATCTTCTATCACAGGAGATATTGGAACAAGTCCAATCACAGGTGCAGCAATGGTATTAAGTTGTGCAGAAGTAACAGGATCAATTTTTTCAGTAGATGCAACAGGTCCAGGATGCAAAATTACAAGTGCCACAATGCTAACTTCAGCCATTGGAGATATGCAAACCGCATATACTGATGCAGCAGGAAGATCTAATCCAGATTACTTAAATTTAGGTGCCGGAACTATTGGTGGTATGACACTATTACCTGGACTTTACAAATGGTCAAGTTCTGTAAATATCCCAACAGACATCACAATTTCTGGCAGCCCAACAGACATCTTTATTTTTCAAGTTGCGGGAACTTTAAAAATGAGTTCTTCAGTAAAAGTTATCCTAGAAGGCGGCGCTCAAGCCAAAAATATTTTCTGGGTAGTTTCTGATGCGGTGACTTTTGGAACAACAAGTCATTTTGAAGGAAACATTTTGGGACAAACAGGAATCAATTTGCAAACTGGTGCTTCAATAAACGGAAGAATGTTGGCGCAAACTGCAGTAACTTTACAAATGAATGCGGTTAACAAACCACAATAATTTTAAACAATAAACCCTTTTTAAAAGGCTGTCTGAAAAGACAGTCTTTTTTTGTGTTTATAAACAGGATTTTTCATTAAAATATTCATAATGCATAAATAAAACAATTTACACATTTAATTTTTAGTTTCCCCTTCAGGGGTTAGGGGGCCTATAAATATGTGAATCTTGTAACTTTTTTAAAAAGTTGTGTAACATCTTCGACGCTAAATGAGCATATCTTTATCAGTTGATTGTTTTAACTATCGGTTATGGTTATGCTTACGTCAATTGATACAATATAATATTGAGAAATGAGCATAACAAATTTTGTTACAAAGCAGAATGATTAATGGCAAGCTGCATCTGTACCAATAAAAAATAAAACATTAACAGATGAAACGAGCCATAACAAATTTTGATACAAAGCAGAATGATTAATGGCGAACAGCATCTGTACCAATAAAAAATAAAACATTAACAGATGAAACATTGATTTGATTATTTAATCCATCAGATGGCACTTATATAAAAATGTATGAAAAAATTAAAAATTATCAATTTAAAAAAAGCGCAAAGTTTGGCAACGGCGCGTTCCATAAAACTAAGTGAAGATACACTGGATCAAAAAGAGAGGGCGAATACATTTTTGACTGAAGTTGGAGACCTGGCACTTTTTATAAAACAAATTATTAAGGAAACATTTTCGCGCAATTTTGAATTTAAGGAATTTTTACGCCAATGTTACGAAATAGGCAACAAATCGTTGCCGCTTATTGTAATTACTGGAACAATTATGGGATTGGTGCTCACCATTCAATCCCGCCCGGCGATGGCAAAATTTGGCGCAGTCACTATGCTTCCCGGAATGGTTGCCGTGTCTTTAATTCGGGAAATTGGTCCTATAATTACCGCTTTAATTTGTGCCGGTAAAATTGGTTCGGGTATGGGCGCAGAATTGGGATCTATGAAAGTTACAGAACAAATTGATGCGATGGAAGTTTCGGCAACCAACCCCATCAGGTATCTTGTGGTAACACGTGTACTTGCCGCTACTTTAATGTTGCCCATTTTAGTGCTTTTTGCGGATGCATTTGGATTCTTGGGCAGTTGGATTGGCGTAAATATAAAAGGAGATGTGAGTTTGGTTTTATATATTTTTCAGGCATTTGGGTCCATTACTTTTTTAGACTTCTTTCCAGCTTTAATAAAAACCTTCCTTTTTGGCGCTGTCATTGGCATTGTTGGGTGCTATAAAGGTTTCACGGCCGGAAGAGGCACTGAAAGTGTTGGAAAAGCCGCAAATGCCGCAGTGGTTTTGTCATCATTGCTGATTATTATTGTAGATATGATTGCCGTACAAATAACAGATATGTGGCTATGAAAAATGAAAAAGAAACTAGTTTAGACCCTATTTCAGAAGAAAAATTCACTTCTGAAGTATTGATAGAAATAAAAAACCTGAAGAAGTCATTTGGAAGACTTGAAGTGCTAAAAGACATTTCCTTGAAACTTCACAATGGCGAAAACCTGGTTGTTCTCGGCAAATCAGGATCGGGGAAATCGGTGCTGATTAAATGCATTGTGCGATTGTTAAATCCGGATAGCGGCACAATTAACTTGCTAGGCAAAAAAATAAATATTGTCAAAGGCAAGGAATTATCTGAAATAAGAAAAAAAATTGGTTTTCTTTTCCAAAGTGGCGCTTTGTATGATTCTATGACGGTTAAACAAAACCTGGAATTTCCGTTGGTTAGAATTAAAAGAGATATGAAAGAAGAAGAAATCAACAATAAAATAAAGGAAGTATTGGAAAATGTGGGGCTGGCAGATGTCTTGGAAAAAATGCCCTCTGAGCTGTCTGGCGGAATGCGCAAACGAATAAGTTTGGCACGTTCCATTATCCTGGATCCGGTAATTATGTTGTATGATGAACCAACAACAGGGCTCGACCCGGTAACATCTGATGAAATAAGTGAACTGATTAATACTGTTCAAAAAAAATACAAGACGTCTTCCATCATTATCACCCACGATATTGCTTGCGTACGCATTACAGCCGACCGCATTATTATGATGCACGAAGGCTATATTTATGCTGAAGGAACGCTTGATGAATTTGAAGCATCGGATGATCCATTAATTATGTCCTTCTTTAAATAAGAAATCAAAACAATTCAAAACAAATTAATCAATAACAACATAAAAAAAATAAATATGAATACACATTCAACAAAATTTAAAGTACGATTAGGTTTGTTCGTTGCCGCAGGGTTTGTGCTTTTTGCCATCGCCATATTTTTGATTGGCCGACAAAAAAACTTATTCAATCCTGTTTTTAGCCTTTCCACAACTTTCTATAACGTAAGCGGATTGCAGGTTGGAAACAATATTCGGTTTTCAGGTATCAATGTGGGAACAGTGGACAATATTAAAATAATTAACGATTCAACGGTGTTGGTAAATATGTTGGTTCAAAAGGATGTGCAACGATTTATTAAAACCGACGGTATGGTGCTTATTGGCTCAGAAGGAATTATTGGCGACCGGGTTTTGGTAATTACACAGGGAAGCGCCGAAACCAAACCGGTTAAAAATGGACAATTTCTATCTTCTGTAGAACCCGTTGAAACAGACGCCATTATGGAAAGTTTGGATATTACTGCGCAAAATGCTGAGGTTATTTCAGGACAATTGATAGAGCTTTTGGATGATATCAATAATGGAAAAGGTACGCTTGGTATGTTGATACGGGATAGTACAATGGCGACAAGTTTAAACAAAACTATGGGTAACCTGCAAAAAAGCAGTAAAGGCTTGAATGAAAATATGGAAGCCGCAAAAAGCAATTTTCTTTTGAGAGGCTACTTCAGAAAGAAAGAAAAAGCCGCCGAGAAAAAAAAGGAAGAAGCAACTGAAGAAAAAAAACAATAAACATTGATTAAAAAATTTAAGTAACATAATTGAAAATGTATGAATTATATAAAAATAAGTCACTGATCAAACAGAAGATTTACAAATTTTCAATTCTCATTTTTAAAAATTCATTTGAAGTGTGAATTATGTAACTTTTATAAAAAATGATGTAATAACAACAATTATGACGTGACTTATCTTTGTCATATGAGGATTAAGAAACAAAATGAGCAGGAAAATAAATGAAAAATTCTAAAGAATTAATAAATAACTGGCAGGAGATTAGAAAAAATCTAAAAGAGAAATTCGTTAAGCTAACGGAAAATGATTTATTATTTGCGGAAAATCAGAAAAATGAAATGATAAACAGACTTCAACAAAAATATGGGCTGTCAAGAGAAGAAATTCAAAAAATCATTTCAAACCTATAATTATAAACAGTAATTAATTAGAATAAAAAATATAAAAATGAAAAATTTAATTTTTACAATTACCACTACTTTACTTCTTACGGGCGCTATATTCACCAGTTGCAATACAGCCGCCGAAAAAGTGGATAAAGCAGAAGACAAGTCAATTAAAGCAGATGAAGATTTCAATACCGCAAAAGAAGAATATTTGGCAGACATTGAAAATTTTAAGAAAGAAACTGCCGTTAAAATTGAAGCAAACAATCAAATGATTGCCGACTTTAAAGTAAAAATAGCCTCTTCAAAAAAAGATGCACAAATTTACTACCAGGAACAAATTGCCATATTGGAACAAAAAAATATTGCAATGAAAGAAAAATTGGATGCTTATGAAGAAAGCGGAAAAGACAATTGGGAATCATTTAAAACTGAATTCAATAAGGATATGAATGCTTTAGGTGAAGCTTTTAAAAACTTTACCGTTAAAAACGAATAATAAATTTTATATAAACTATTAAACTAAAAGAACAAATTATGGGAAATCTACTTTACACTGTTGCAGTTATTTTAATTATTCTTTGGGCCATTGGGTTCGTGGGATTTCAAGTTGGAGGAATTATACACATTTTATTGGTAA
>DPCK01000079.1 GCA_003516285.1 Lutibacter sp.
AACACTTTTTCTTTTTCATAGCAATTTTCCCACTCAATCTTTGAGTGGGTTTTTTTATATTCAATTTTTAGTTTATTTTTGCAAAAAATTAGTAGGTCGTCTTATCGCTTCAATTTATTGGAGAGGAAAGTCCGGACACCAAAGAGTAGCATAGTGGATAACATCCATCCGGCGTAAGCCGAGGACAAGTGCAACAGAAAGCAAGTACAGTTCGGCTGTAGTGAAACCAGGTAAACTCTATGCGGTGAAATGCCATGTATATTGAAATTTTAGTGTGACTCGCATTATTTCAAGGGGTAGGCAGCTNNATTTTTTTACCATATTCTTAATTTCTACATCGTTTTCGTGATCCATTATACCTTTTTAAAAAAAATAAGGTTTGTAAATATTTATTTCTATAAAAATGCACCGGATAAAGCCATTTTCTTCATAAAAGGAATCATTTTTCGTACCTTCGCTAAATTAAAATAACTTTATAAAAATTATAGATATGGCTTTTGATATTGAAATGATTAAAGGTGTTTACAGCAGAATGGCAGAACGTGTTGATGCCGCAAAAATGGTAGTTGGAAAACCTTTAACTTTAGCTGAAAAAATATTATACAACCACCTTTGGGACGGCAAAGCGAAAACAGCTTTTGTTCGAGGAAAAGATTATGTGGATTTTGCGCCCGACAGAATCGCTTGTCAGGATGCAACCGCACAAATGGCATTGCTTCAATTTATGCAAGCCGGAAAAACCAAAGTGGCTGTGCCAACAACCGTACATTGTGATCACTTAATTCAGGCTAAAATTGGCGCTGACAAAGATTTACAGTCGGCCTTAAACAACAGCAGTGAAGTATTTAACTTCTTGGCTTCAGTGTCTAATAAATACGGCATTGGTTTTTGGAAACCGGGTGCTGGAATTATCCATCAAGTGGTTTTGGAAAATTATGCATTTCCGGGAGGAATGATGATTGGAACAGATTCACATACAGTAAATGCTGGCGGATTGGGAATGATTGCCATTGGCGTTGGGGGTGCTGATGCCGTTGATGTGATGGCTGGAATGGCTTGGGAATTAAAATTCCCGAAATTGATTGGTGTGAAGTTAACCGGAAAATTATCGGGTTGGACTGCCCCAAAAGATGTGATTTTAAAAGTGGCGGGTATTTTAACCGTAAAAGGAGGAACCGGAGCCATTGTAGAATATTTTGGAGAAGGCGCAAAAGCAATGTCTGCAACCGGAAAAGGAACCATTTGCAATATGGGTGCCGAAATAGGTGCCACAACTTCCACTTTTGGTTATGATGCTTCAATAGAAAGATATTTGCGTGCAACCGACCGTAATGAAGTAGCTGATGAAGCCAATAAAATTGCATCTTATTTAACTGGCGATGATGAAGTATACGCAAATCCGGAAAAATATTTTGACCAAGTCATTGAAATTAATTTATCTGAACTTAAACCTCATTTAAACGGTCCATTTACGCCAGATTTGGCTACGCCGGTTGGTGAAATGACTGAAAAAGCGGTAAAAAATGATTGGCCATTAAAAGTGGAATGGGGATTAATCGGTTCTTGCACAAACTCCTCTTATGAAGATTTGTCAAGAGCAGCATCTGTAGCAAAACAGGCAGTAGATAATAAAATTGTTTCAAAAGCTGAATTTGGGATCAATCCAGGATCTGAGCAAGTGCGTTTTACGGCTGAGCGAGATGGTTTGTTAACCATTTTTGAAGATTTAAACGCTAAAATATTTACCAATGCCTGCGGACCTTGTATTGGCCAATGGGCTAGGGAAGGTGCTGAAAAACAAGAAAAAAACACCATTATTCACTCTTTTAACAGAAACTTTTCAAAAAGAGCAGACGGAAATCCAAATACCCACGCATTTGTAGCTTCACCTGAAATGGTGGCTGCCATCGCAATATCTGGAAGATTGGATTTTAATCCGATGACCGATACGTTAATCAATGAAGACGGTGTGGAAGTAAAATTTTCAGAACCAACAGGTTTTGAATTGCCGCCAAATGGTTTTGATGTAAAAGATGCCGGATTTGTGGCGCCATTTGAAGACGGAAGCAAAATTGAAGTTTTGGTGAGCCCAACTTCTGAAAGATTGCAATTGTTAGAGCCATTTCAACCGATTGGAACGAACGTAAAAGGCGCTAAATTACTGATAAAAGCTTATGGAAAATGCACCACCGACCATATTTCTATGGCAGGACCTTGGTTGCGTTTTCGCGGTCATTTAGACAATATTTCAAATAACTGTTTAATTGGTGCGGTGAATGCTTTTGGCAAAGAAACCAATAAAGTTAAAAATCAGCTGACAGGAGAATTTGGCGCTGTTCCAGATACCGGAAGAGCTTACAAAGCAGCGGGCGTTTATTCGATTGTTGTGGGAGACCATAATTACGGTGAAGGTTCTTCACGTGAACACGCGGCTATGGAACCTCGTCATTTGGGCGTTGCGGCGGTTATTGTGAAATCTTTTGCGCGTATTCACGAAACAAACCTTAAAAAACAGGGAATGTTAGGATTGACTTTCGCAAATGAAGCGGATTACGATTTGATTCAGGAAGATGATACGTTTAACTTTTTGGATTTGGATAAATTTGCACCTGGAAAAACATTGGCATTGGAGTTGGTTCACGCTGATGGAAACAAAAATGTTATTCAATTAAATCATACATACAATCAAAGTCAGATTGAATGGTTTAAAGAAGGATCCGCGTTAAACTTGATCAAAAAAGAACAAGCAGCACAAGCCAAATAATTAAAACAAACTGTTTGCAATTTATAATTTTAAGAGGGAAATTGAAAAATTTTCCTCTTTTGTTTTTATGTCTGTTTTTATTAAATATATATTTTAAAATCTTTTCTTATTAAAGTTTTTTTTGTAATTTCATTTTTCGTATTTATGAACAAATTCAATAATTACCGACATTTTTATAGCCGAATTTTGTAATCATTTTATGGTTTTGTTCTGTGTGCGTTAGGGATTAAAATGAAAATACTTTTTTAATTCGCCTTTTGGCGAANNGCGGGGAACGCCCAAATTTTTAAAATGTTTTTTAATTTCCTGAACGATAAAGTATTAAATAAGCAACAATTATGAAAATAACGCATTTGAGCGCAGAATGTTATCCGGTTGCAAAAGTTGGCGGTTTGGCCGATGTGGTGGGAGCGCTGCCAAAATACCAAAATGATGCGGNNTTGGTGGATGTTCCTGAATTGTTATATAAGGATTATGTATATTCTATGGATGATACCGATCGTTTTTTGGCATTTCAGATTGCTGCATTGAATTGGATGTTGACTTGGGGTGAAAAACCAACAACGATGCATATTCACGATCATCATACAGGACTGATTCCTTTTATGATGACACAATGCAGCGATTATGAGGCATTAAAAAATATTCCGACAGTTCTTACCATTCACAATGCGCAATATCAGGGTTGGTTTTCACATAGCAAAGTGGGTTTGATACCAGCATTTAATTTTGCCAATGTTGGGCTGTTGGACTGGTTTGGAAACATAAATCCGTTGGCATCTGCCATAAAATGCGCTTGGAGAGTGACCACAGTTTCACCAAGTTATATGGAAGAGTTGAAGAAAGCAGCCAACGGTTTAGAAGGTTTATTAAGTGCTGAAAGTGCAAAATGTGTCGGGATTTTGAACGGGATTGATTGGGAAGTGTGGAATCCAGAAACGGATGCTTATTTGGTGGAAAATTACAGCATAAATACCGTTGAAGTTGGACGGGAAGTCAACAAAAAATGGCTTTGCAGTCAGTTTAATTTGGATTTTGAAAAACCGCTTTTTGCATTTATTGGGAGATTGGTGGGAGAAAAAGGAGCCGATTTATTTCCGGAAACCTTTGAAAAAGCCCTTCAAAATGAGAATATTTCCATATTTTTATTGGGTTCTGGAAATGATGTTGTTGAATCACAATTGATTGCGCTTAAAAAGGATTTTGAAGGAACGTACAACGCTTTTATTGGATATGATGAAAAATTAGCACATATTGTGTATGCAGGAGCCGATTTTATATTGATGCCTTCAAGGGTTGAACCTTGCGGATTGAACCAAATGTACGCTTTACGCTATGGTGCCATTCCGATTGTGAGAAGTATTGGCGGTTTAAAAGACACNNAAAGAAAAATATCATAAAATAAGAAAAAAAATAATGGGCATCAACCACTCTTGGGATGCATCGGCATTGGCATATATCAATTTGTATAAATCATTAAATCAGTAAGTTATGGTTGGGAATAGAGTTTTATCAATTATTTTAGGCGGAGGTCAGGGATCAAGGTTACATCCGTTAACACAAACGCGTTCTAAACCCGCAGTGCCTATTGCGGGTAAATACAGGTTGGTGGACATTCCGATTTCAAATTGCATAAATTCAGATATCAAGCGCATTTTTGTGTTGACGCAATTTAATTCGGCATCATTAAACAGGCATATTAAAAACACCTATCATTTTAGTTTTTTCAGTTCCGCTTTTGTTGATGTATTGGCAGCCGAGCAAACACCCGGAAACAGCACGTGGTTTCAGGGAACTGCGGATGCAGTACGACAAAGTATGCACCACTTTTTAAATCACGATTTTGATTATGCCTTGATATTGTCAGGAGATCAATTGTATCAAATGGATTTTGAAGAAATGGTTGAAAAACACATTAAAATGAAGGCGGCCATTTCTATTGCGACAATTCCTGTGAATGCAAAAGATGCCACTTCATTCGGAATTTTAAAAACAAACGATCAAGATGAAATAACTTCTTTTATTGAAAAACCTGCCGCTGATTTGTTGCCGGATTGGACTTCAGAAGTTAGTGATGAAATGAAAAGGGCTGACCGTAATTACTTGGCTTCTATGGGAATTTATATTTTTAACAGAGATCTTTTGGTTGAATTGATGGCCAATCCCGATACAAATGATTTTGGCAAAGAAATTATCCCGCAGGCCATTGAAAAACATAAAGTTGTAAGTTTTCAATATGAAGGCTATTGGACCGATATTGGAAATATAGACTCGTTTTTTGAAGCCAATTTAGGATTGACAGATGATTTTCCGAAGTTTAATTTGTACAGCACAAAAAAACGTATTTACACACACGCCCGAATGTTGCCTACCACAAAAATTTCAGGAACTGCAATGGACAGAACCGTAATTGCGGATGGCTGTATCATAAACGCAGGGAAAATAGAGCATTCAGTTATTGGTGTTCGTTCAAGGATTGATACAGAGTCTACCATAATTAATACCTATATGATGGGTTCCGATTTTTACCAGCCCCTTGAACATATTGTTGATGAAAAAATAGTTTCTATGGGAATTGGCAAGCGCTGTTTCATCAAAAATGCCATTTTAGATAAAAATTGTTGTATTGGCAATGATGTTAGAATTAACGGCGGGAAGCATTTAAAGGATATAGAAACAGATACTTATGTGGTTAGAGATGGTATTGTTGTGGTCAAAAAAAACGCTTTAATTCCTAATGGTTTTAGTATTTAATTTATGGCGAAGGTAATAACACACAGTCTTTTTACAGATTTCGACATTAATTTATTTAAAAGCGGAAAGCATTATCGGTTGTATGAAAAATTTGGTTCCCATATTACTTCGGTAAATGGTGTTTTGGGCACTTATTTTGCGGTTTGGGCACCCAGCGCAAAACAAGTATCGGTAATTGGAGATTTCAACCATTGGGTTGATGGCGAATTTAATTTAAATGTTCGCTGGGATTCCTCAGGTATTTGGGAAGGATTTATTCCATCTGTAGGAAAAGGGAATATTTACAAATACAAAATTCATTCAAACATCAATAATTACGTTTCGGAAAAAGCAGATCCTTATGCGCGCAGATGTGAACATCCGCCCAAAACCGCTTCAGTAGTTTGGGAAGATTCCTATAAATGGGAGGATAAAAGTTGGATGCAAACGCGCAAAAAAAACAACGCGTTGGATGCACCTTATTCAGTTTATGAAGTGCATTTGGGTTCTTGGAGAAAAAAAGGTAAGGAAAACAGATCTTTATCCTACTTTGAATTGGCCGATGAATTGGTGACTTATGTGAAAGAAATGAATTTTACGCACGTAGAATTTATGCCGATTATGGAATATCCGTACGATCCTTCTTGGGGATATCAGGTTACAGGATATTTTGCGCCAACGTCTCGTTTTGGTTATCCGGAAGAATTAAAATATCTGGTTGATAAATTGCACCAAAGCGATATTGGAATTATTTTGGACTGGGTGCCTTCGCATTTCCCAGAAGATGCTCACGGTCTGGGCTATTTTGATGGTTCAAATTTATATGAACATCCCGATAAGCGTAAAGGCTATCACCAAGATTGGAAAAGCCTCATTTTTAATTACGGACGAAATGAAATTCGTTCATTTTTAATCAGCAATGCCATTTTTTGGCTGGAACAATATCACGCNNCAAATATCTATGGCGGAAATGAAAATTTAGATGCGGTTTTGTTTTTAAAGGAATTAAATGAAGAAGTGTATAAATCGTTTCCCGATGTGCAAACTATTGCGGAAGAATCCACAGCATTTCCCATGGTTTCCAAACCAACTTTTATGGGCGGATTAGGATTTGGAATGAAATGGATGATGGGTTGGATGCACGATACTTTGGATTATTTTTCTAAAGACACCATTTACAGAAAATACCATCAAAATGAAATCACTTTCAGTTTAACCTATGCTTTTACCGAGAATTTTATGTTACCGCTTTCACACGATGAAGTGGTGCACGGAAAAAAAACCATTTTAGGACGGATGCCGGGCGATGAATGGCAACGATTCGCGAATCTTCGTCTATTATATGGTTATATGTTTACGCATCCCGGAACAAAGTTGTTGTTTATGGGAAGTGAATTTGGGCATTACGAAGAATGGAATTTTCAAAAAAGTTTGGATTGGAATTTATTAGAGTTTTATCCGCATAAAAACACGCAAAACTATTTTAAAGATTTAAACTTATTTTATAAATCCACACCTGCTTTATTTGAAAAAGGATTCAGCAGTGAAGGTTTTGAATGGATAAGTTATGATGATTCCGAAAATTCAGTGATTTCCTATGTAAGAAAAGGGAATAATCCGAAAGATGATGTGATGGTGATTTGTAATTTTTCGCCGCAAACATTGGAGAATTATAAAATTCGCGTTCCAAGAAAAGGAAAATTGCTGGAAGTATTTAGCAGCAATCTAGAGAAATATGGAGGAAGCGGCGCTGTAAACGCAGAAAAAATTACCATAAAAAAACAACCGAAAAAAGTTAATGAATATTCGGCCACTCTTGTTTTACCGCCATTGGGAATTTCAATTTTAAAATTCTGTTAAAATTAGGGCCGCTAAATTGCCTAAATTTTATAGGATTGTTTATATAGCATAAGCTTTTTTATAAAAATATTTTAGCACTTTGCTAAATCAAAAAGAATTGTTTTATAATGATTTAAATGCTGTTAAAGGAAATCTTGACAAGTAATTCCGTAAATATAATAATACAATTACCCGATATTTTACAAAATTTTTATGATTATTTTTTGATGTTTGCATCCAAATAGTCACCAATTTTAATATATTGATGTCCTTCAATCCAAATTTCCTTTTGGTTCGACAGTTTGTGGCTTAATTCTGTTTTTGGACAAATTATTGTCATAACTTTGTTTAATCATTTATATTAAATTTAAACCTATGAATTTTAAAGTTGGCGACAAAATTGCGGTGATTGACGATGTTATAAAAGGAAAAGTGACGGAAGTGCATCCCAATAAAATTGTGGTTGAAGATGAGGACGGATTTTCCTATGAATATTTGCCAAAAGAATTGGTGATCATTACAGAAAATCAGAAAGAACTTTCTAAATTCAGCGACATCGACAATGAATATTTGTCTGAAAAAATCAATGAATCTTCTTCCAGAAAAAATGCTCCAAATTTTAAAACCAATGTAAAACCCGACAAGTTACCGCCTATGGAAGTTGATNNTTGGAAACGGCCAAACACAAATTGGAATTTGCCATTAAAAACCGGATTCCAAAAATAGTTTTTATCCACGGAATGGGCGCTGGAGTTTTAAAAACAGAATTGGAATTTCTATTTAAAAAGTACAACGTTTACTGGAACGACGCTTCCTTTCAAAAGTATGGATTGGGCGCAACAGAAGTGGTTATTTACCAAAATCCGAAAAATTAATTGCTGACTTTTAATGTTCCAAAATTAAAACTTTCAAAGAAAACACGCTCTTTACCATCGTTAAACGACAGTTTTGAAATGGTAATTTCATAAGAATAGCCAGTGACAACACTATTTGTCAACATTTCTGTGGCGGCAATGTTTATAGTGCCTCCATCTGCTTGAAGTTCCTTAATAATTTTTGGCTCCAACGGCGGAATGGGCTGACAAAAATAAGTTGCAGCAATTCCTTTATCAAAAATCCGATAAGTGGCGGTTACCGTTGCAGAAAGTGGAAGCGTTACTGTTGGCACTGTTCCAAGCGCTGTTTTAGGAAGCGTTAACACCAAAACTTCTGTGCTATTTGTGCTTGTAATATACAAAACAAATTCTCCGCACTTGTTCACTTTTTCGGTAAATTCAAAGACAGGAACATCAAAATCCCCGTCATTGCAAGCATTTAGGGTGAACGCCAAAAAGAGTATCAATATTTTCTTCATAAGGATTAATTTCAACGCAAAAATAACAGTTTTAGGCAAGTCAGCACCAATTGAAACCAACTATTTTAATTACTTTTGCTTTTAATGAAAACAATTTACCTAGATAACGCTGCCACAACACCCATATTGCCAGAAGTTATTGATACAATTTCAATCGCAATGGCCAATGTTTATGGGAATCCTTCATCAATTCATCACATTGGGAGAAAGGCGAAATCTATGGTTGAAACGGCCCGCAAAAATATCGCGAAACATTTTAATGCCTCGGCCCAAGAAATAGTTTTTACGGCCGGAGGAAGTGAAGCAGACAATTTAATCCTCAGAAATGCCGTTACAAATTTAGGCGTTACGATGATTATTTCATCTAAAATTGAACACCACGCTGTTTTACATACGCTGGAAAATTTACAAAAAGAATTTGGCATTACAGTTAAATTTGTTGATTTAGATGAAATCGGAAATGTTAATTACAGGCATTTAGAGCAGGTTCTTCAAGAATCCGATGAAAGGAAATTGGTAAGTTTGATGCACGTAAATAATGAAATAGGAAATATTTTAGATTTGAAATTAGTTTCGCAATTTTGTGTCGCCAACAATGCTTTATTTCATTGTGATGCAGTGCAAGGTGTCGGGCATTTTAATATTGACATAAATCAAACGCCCATTGATTTTTTTGTGGCGAGTGCCCATAAATTTCACGGCCCGAAAGGGGTTGGATTTGCCTTTATAAAAAGAGGATTTGGCATTCAGCCAATTTTGCACGGCGGCGAGCAGGAGCGTGGTGCCAGAGCAGGAACAGAAAATGTGCACAGCATTTTGGGAATGGAAAAAGCGATGGAGATTTCCTTTAAAAATATGCAGAAAGAATCGGCATATATTCAACAACTCAAAAATTATTTTATTGAAGAATTGAAGCGAAATTTTACAGGAATTGAGTTTAATGGGCAATCAGCAAGTGAATCGGACAGCAGTTACATCATTTTAAATGTTCGTTTTCCAAAAAATTATGCGATGTTGCTTTTTAACTTGGATTTAAAAGGCATCGCGGTTTCAGGCGGAAGTGCCTGCCAAAGCGGAAGCAATATGGGTTCACACGTATTGCACGCAATTTTACCCGAAAAAGAAGCTGAAAAAACTTCTGTACGCTTTTCTTTCAGTAAATTTAATACCAAGGAAGAAATTGATTACGTAATTCAAACACTTATAAAATTGATCAAGTAGATGTTAAATTATCCAATTAAGTTTTATCCCATATTAAAAGAAAAAATTTGGGGCGGAACAAAATTAGTCTCCAAACTCAATAAAAAATCAACTTTGAAAAATGTTGGTGAAAGTTGGGAATTGTCTGATGTTGAAGATAATGTTTCCATAGTTTCAAACGGAAAATTGAAAGGAAAATCCTTGCGGGAATTGTTGGAAACCTATAAATCGGAATTGGTTGGTGAAAATAATTATGCGCATTTTGGAAACAATTTTCCGCTGCTGATAAAGTTTATTGATGCAAAAGAAGATTTATCCGTTCAGGTGCATCCAAATGATGAACTTGCAAAAAAACTGCACAATTCCTTTGGAAAGACGGAAATGTGGTACATTATGCAAGCTGATTCAGGTTCAAAGCTTATCGTGGGATTTAGCAAAGAAATTACGCCAGACCAATATTTAAATTATGTGGCCGAAAAAAAAATACCTTCCATCTTAAATTATGAAAGGGTAAAAGCCGGCGATGCTTTTTTTATTGAACCTGGGACGGTTCATACCATCGGTGCTGGAATTTTACTGGCAGAAATTCAGCAAACATCAGATATTACCTATAGAATTTACGATTGGGACAGGGTAGATGATCAAGGGAATCCGAGAACGTTGCATACTGATTTGGCCATCGAAGCCATTAATTTTAGTGACAAAATTAAGGCTAAGCACAACTATTCCACTTTTATAAATTCATTGAATACCGTGGTTAAATGCGCATATTTCTCAACCAATTTTATACACGTTGTCGGAGAAAAAGAATTAGATTATGCTGAAACAGACACGTTTGTTGTTTTTATGTGCGTGCAGGGAAAAGCAACAATTTTAATGGATAAATATTCAGAAACAATTAATTATGGTGAAACAGTATTGATTCCAGCAACTGCAGAAAAAGTGGTGATAGCCTCAAAAAATTGTAAGTTGTTAGAAGTGACCGTTTAAATGACATTCACTTCAATTTCAAGTGAAATCTTAAATATTTCCAACACTTTTTGCTGAATTTTTTGAGCCAGATCATAAATTTCTTTTCCGCTTGCGTTGTTGTAATTCACCAAAACCAAGGCCTGTTTTTCGTGAACCCCGGCGTCTCCAAAACGTTTTCCTTTAAATCCGCATTGTTCAATTAACCAGCCGGCCGGAATTTTAATTTCGTTTTCAGAAACGATATAATGAGGGATTTCAGGATACTTTTCTGACAGTTCTTTAAATAAAACGGAAGATATAACCGGATTTTTAAAAAAGCTTCCGCTGTTCCCAATTGCCTTTGGATCAGGAAGTTTACTTTGTCTGATGGCAATTACCGCATCAGCAATTTCTTTGATGGAAGGATTTTCCTTGTCTGTCAATACATCTTTGATGGCTCCGTAAGAAATATTGATATTGTGATTATTTTTGGTGAGTTTGAACGTGACATTAATAATGATATATTTTCCCTTTAACTCATTTTTAAAAACAGAATTTCGGTATCCAAAATTGCAATCCTCATCTTCGAAAATTTTTGTTTTTCCTGTTGCAATGTCAATCGCTTCCAATTGCTGAAAAATATCTTTGATTTCAACGCCGTAAGCACCAATATTTTGAATGGGTGAAGTACCTACATTTCCAGGAATCAATGCCAAATTTTCCAAGCCGCCATAGTTTTGGGAAACACACCAAAGCACCAATTCGTGCCAATTTTCACCGGCTTCGGCAGTGACCAGAACTTTATCTTCATCAAAATCATTAACGATAATTCCTTTGGTGTTAATATGAACCACCAATTTTTCAACATCCTTGGTCAACAAAATATTGCTTCCGCCGCCCAACAAAAACAAGTCTTTTTCCGAAGCGATGATTTCTTTTAATTCATTGGCTGAATCCACGGTAACAAAACGCTTGGCATTTGCTTGAATGCCAAACGTATTGTAAGTTTTTAACGGTATGTTTTGTTGAATTTTCAACTATTTTTCATTGTATTTTTTGATGGCGGCTTTCAATATTTCTACAGAACGAACAAGATCCTCTTTTTTGAGCACATAAGCAATCCGAACTTGTTTGGTACCAAATCCTTCAGTCGAATAAAATCCGGCTGCAGGAGCCACCATCACAGTTTGCTTGTCCAAATTAAAATCTTCCAGCAACCATTGGGCAAATTTATCGGCATCATCCACAGGAAGTTCAGCAACACAATAGAAAGCGCCTTTCGGCGTGGCCACTTTTATGCCTTCAATTTTATTCAGCTCAGCAATTAAAATATCTCTTCGGGCTTTATATTCAACAATCACTTCATCGAAATAAGATTGTGGTGTTTCCAAAGCGGCTTCACTGGCGATTTGTTCAAATGTTGGCGGACTTAATCTTGCCTGAGCGAATTTTAAAACTGTACTGATGACTTCCTTGTTTTTACTTACCAAACAGCCAATTCTGGCGCCGCACATACTGTAACGTTTTGAAACGGAATCAATAATGATGGCGTGATCGTCTAAGCCAAAACTGTTTAAAACAGATTGGTATTCTTCATTGTCGTAGATAAATTCCCTGTAAACCTCATCGGCAATTAAAAATAAATCGTGTTTTTTTACGATATCGGCCAGTTTTTGAATTTCATCTTTGGAATACAAATAACCGGTCGGGTTGTTAGGGTTACAAATTAAAATGGCTTTGGTTTTTGAAGAAATCAGCTTTTCAAATTCGGCAATTGGAGGCAAGGCAAAATTATCTTCAATTTTTGAAATCACCGGAACAATTTTCACGCCCGATGCTGTTGAAAATCCTAGGTAATTTGCATAAAATGGTTCAGGAATAATAATTTCATCGCCAGGATCTGTAATGCTTCCCATTGCAAACAATAAGGCTTCAGAACCTCCGGTAGTTACAATAATTTCATCCGCAGTTACTGGGATACTCCTTTGTGTATAATAGTTTGTAAGCTTTTTTCTATATTCCTCAGAGCCTTCGGAACGGCTGTAAGCAAGCACTTCAACAGTGTTATTTTTTACGGCATCCAATGCCACTTTTGGGGTTTTTATATCAGGTTGCCCAATATTCAAATGAAAAACTTTAATGCCCCTTTTTTTAGCATCTTCAGCATAAGGAACCAATTTTCTGATTGGAGATTCGGGCATAGTTGCACCTTTAAATGAGATTTTAGGCATTGAATTTTATTTAAAAATAGTTACCTGCAAAATTGCGAAATTATTTTTGAAATTCTTGTCTTTTACGTGCATTTGTTAAAGGTTAAAATTTTTATAAAAGTTATGTAATCGTGAAGTGTTTTTGTAACTTAACACAAAAATTAAAGGCAAAAAACATTGAAATCCTATATAGTAAAGATTCTTTTTTCAATTATACTCCTATTTTCCGGATCCGATGTGATTTCTCAAGGCAGGTTTCAATTTGAAAATGCTTCAGAAAGGCAATCTGTTTCATTTAAACTTTCAAATAACTTGATTGTTCTTCCTATTGAAGTCAACGGAAGGCCTTTGAACTTTATATTGGATTCAGGGGTAGGTATAACACTTTTGTTTAATTTATACGCCAAGGATTCTGTGATGCTCAATAACAAGGAGAAAGTAAAATTACAGGGTTTGGGCAGTGAAGAATCGGTTGAAGCGGTATTGTCTAAAGGCAACTTATTTACTTTTGGCAATATAAATGGCTTCAATCAAAGTTTATACCTGATTTTGGATGACAGTTTCGATTTGTCCTCAAAGCTCGGAATTACGGTTCACGGAATTATTGGTTATGAAATTTTAAAAGATTTTGTGGTCGATATAAATTATGGCACAAAACGCATAAATTTTTACAAACCCGATACCTATAAACACAAAATTTGCAAAAAATGCGAATCGTATGATTTGGAATTTTTTAAGTTAAAACCCTATATCAATGTTGGCGTAAAATTAGACTCGGCTTCAGCCAAAACCATTCCCGTAAAATTGTTGATCGATTCAGGCGGAAGCGATGCGTTGTGGTTGTTTGAAAATAGCCATCCCGATATATTACCGCCAAAAAAGTATTTCAATGATTTATTGGGAGAAGGGCTAAGCGGTGCAGTTTATGGTAAAAGATCAAAAATTGAAGCCTTGGTTATTGGAAAATTTGAATTAAAAAATCCGACAGTCTCATTTCCGGACTCGGCTTCCATTTCTTATGCGCGCCAGTTTGATGAAAGAAACGGCAGTTTGGGCGCTTCGGTTTTGAAACGATTTAATGTAACATTTGATTATCGAAACAAGAAAATTTCCTTGAAAAAGGGAAGTTATTTTAAGGAGCCATTCAATTACAATATGAGTGGCATTGAGCTGGTTTATAACGGAAAACTTTTGGTAAAAGAACAAAATTTTGCTTCAATTGGACTGAAAAATGGCAATGGCAATGAGAAAAATACCGTTATTCTGGACTATAATTATAAATATACTTTTAAGCCGTCCTATAAAATTCAAAGTATACAAGATGGTTCTCCCGCATACAATGCCGGTCTGTTGGCTGGAGATATTGTGATAAAAATTAACGGAAAGTTTACCTATGAATTGCCGTTGGATGAAATTATCGGAAAATTTTTTCAGAAGGAAAATACCAAAATTTCATTGGTTGTTGAAAGAAATGGAAAAGATTATGAATACCATTTTTACTTGAAAGATATGCTTAAATAAAAATGACCCTCATTGCTGAAGGCCATTTATAATATAACTAATTTGAATTTACTCTTTTAAGACAATGCCTTTAATCTGTAACATTTTAACAGGTTCATCGGCATTTGACGCTACGGTAATCGATTTTGAAAA
>DPCK01000010.1 GCA_003516285.1 Lutibacter sp.
AGGTTAAACATTTACTCATCCCTCTTTTATTGGTTTTTGTATTCGTGAATGATGAACTCACCTTCTTTTGTCTACGGAGTTTGAGTCATATGCTATAACGTTCATCATTTCTCTTAACCTACTTCTAACCCGGCTGCCATATCGTGCTTCGAGTTCTTCGGCGTTGAGGTTGGTGGTGATGTGGGTCTTTACGTTTTTTATTTTGAAAAGGTCGTAGCGTGAAAGCAGTATTTCTCCCATTACGTTGCATTCTTTTGTGTAATGGCAGCCAGTTGGTTCAACGCCCAAATCATCGAAACAATAGTTTTTTGTATCATTGTATTTTTCCAACACTTCAAATCCGGCAGCATTGAAATTGAAAACAATGTTGCGAGTTGGGATAATTTCATAGTTTGTTTTGTGTGGCACCAAATGGGTCAGTAATTGCATCAGCGATGTTTTACCGCAGCCGACAGGGCCCGAAAGCAACAAGCCTTTGTTGGTGTCGATTCCCATTTTTGCACAGGTCCAGTAATCCTGGATGTAGTAACAGCAGAGTTTGAAAAGCAAAAGTTCATCTTCTTTGTAGAGCCTGAAATTTTTATCGAAAATCAGACAGCCTTTGATGTTGAGGTAGGCTATTATTTTTTCAAAATCGTAGTGAACGACATCGTTTTTTAGTTCTCCGATTTGAAATTTTGAGGTGCCTTCGGTTTTAATGTGCGGTGATTTCATAGAATTGTTTTTAATTTAAATGATTTGAAATTTTTCATGTTTGTTCATTTTTACTCACCCCTTTTTTATTTTTTTAGAGGTGTTCGTGATGTGCTTCGCAGTTGTCTTGACACAAAAACCCTTCGGCTGCGCTCAGGATAAACCAAGCCAAAAAAGTCAAGCCTTGGATTTTCGCCGGTCAAATTGGTTCTCGAATCCTAAAAGAAATTAGAGGCTTTTTGCCAACGCGCCGGCTGGCCCTTTCGCTAAAAACAGCCACCGGCTATTTTTTTTACGCTCTGTCCTCTTTTTTACGGATTCTTCAAACATTTGACGCTCGCCTCCAAATCCTATGGCGGGTTAAGTTTTTGTTTTCATAGTTGTGATTCTTTATAAATTATTTGGTTAAATTGATACAAGAATATTTTTCTACAATGGTTGATTGTAGTTTTTGTTTCGATTGGTATGCAAGTTGTCCCTATTTTGGACTGGTGGCGAAAAAGTGTTTTTTTTGTCCCTCGACTCCGCTCTGGATGAAGAAATTTCTTTGAATTTTAACATCCAGTTTTGGGCTGTTGCCTGCCAATCGACAATTTTTATTTTTCCGCCAATTTTCCAGCCAATTCCCTGGTAGTGATTGAAGAATTTTTCGGCTTCAATTTGTGGCCAGTTTTCTTTTTTAAAAAAAGATAAAATCTCATTTTTTTTCTCGGCTTGGCAAAGTTTATAAAAGTTTGTTTGTTTATTATGTTTGTTATTGTTTATATAAGGACCCGATACTTGTACACAAGCTGTACCATTTTTGGTATGGACTTGTCCCACTACTTGTTCACTACCTGTCCCACTTTTGGTACGGACTTGTTCCCTGCTTGTACCTAAATCGAACATCTTAATACTGCTGCCAATTTGGGGATTGTATGAAGGTAAATATTCCAGATATTGCCACTCATGCAAATCTTTCAGGCATTTGTGATAAGTGCCCTTGGAACCAATTCTGGACAATGACATAATTTCATTCCGATTGATGTAAAATTCATCGGAAAAACGCGCATTGTTCCACTGATAAAAAAGCACCACATACATGCTCACATGCGTAGCATTAAAGCGTTTGTCTTGGCTTAAATTCTGAAAAAAAGTATTGAGATGCTTTATGTAATTTACCTCCAACACTCCACTTAGCAATTATGTTGAAAGTTATTGTCTTTCATCACTTTGTAAATTTCCTCAGCGTCATAAAAAATAATTCCTCCAATTTTTGTGAATGGAAGCTTTCCGCTAATTCTTAGGGTTTGCAATGTTCCCGAGCTTATTTTTAACATTTTCATCATTTCTGACGATTTTAGGTATTTTTTGGTACCAGTGGTTGATGAGGTTTTTAGAAGTTTTTTGATTTCTTCCAATAAATCGGTTTTAAATTCCCTTAAATCGTCTGTAGTAATAATTTCTGCTGCCATTTTTAAATTGTGTATTTTAGTTAATTAAAATGTTTTATAGCGATTTGACTTTCGTTGTACAAAGCTGGGTAGTTTTATTGACAATCTTTCGGTAGTTGTTCGGTAGTACCGAAGAAATTTAACATTTCAAAAATGCTATACTATTGATATACATTGATTTAGCGCTATAATTATTTTAACAAGAAGTGGATTTTGATTTTGATTTCGGCATTCGATTAAAAATAGCCATAAAAAAACCCTTTTTTATCCAAAAAAGGGTTAAAAATAAGTTTTCGGCAGTTAATCCAACTACCGAAGAAATTTGATACTTTAAAATATTATATATGTGATATACAGTGTTTTAATGATTAAATTATTTTTCAAAAAAAAGTAAATTTTATTTTATTAGCTGCTACAACGGATACAAAAAAACATTTGTTTTAGGAAAAAAAAACGGGTTTTCGGCCGTTAATCGGCAACACAGCTAAATGATATAAATTATAAGGACAAATCCCATATTATGATCTATTAATGCGATTATTATCCAAATTTATTTTTTGAATCAGGCTTAATTTTACTTTATCAATAAATTTTGTTGGATCTTGATCTCTAGCCTTAATTTCTCCATATGTTTTATAAAAATTACCTAAATCTATCTCAAAAATTAGTTCACAAATTTTTACCACTTTTTTTATTTCCGCTTTACCATTTCTTAATGATCCTGAAGCTATTAAGCCATATATCATTTCTACTAATTCTGTTTTGGTTCCTGTCCAGGATAAATTATTGAGAACAGCCGGCTTCACTTCTTTTATGGTGACGTTATTTTCTAATTTTAAAAGATTATTCAATTCCAAATCATAAAAACTCGTCAATAAATCATATTCAATTATTTCTGCCGCTTTTTTACAGTGACTTGTTGAAAACTGTGGGTCGTCATCCAATCGGGCAGTATCCAAATAAATTTCATACTGTTCATTGCTTCTTAAAAAGTAAATCTTGTCAAGACGTTTTTCCCTGTTTCTGCAGTAACGAAAAAATTCACGTTGCTTGTACTTTTTAATTTCTAATTTTCTTATCGCAGCTTCAATAAAATTCCGCTGTTCCTGGATATTTGATTTGGGTTTGTCCGTTTGGAATTTTTGCAATTGTAAAAAGTATATTGCCCTTCCATATACAAAGGGCTTTTGATATTTGAAAAAATTTATTTCTGATTCCATTGACGTAAAATCATTGTGCTTTAATAAGAGTCTCAATTCCTCTAAACAGAGCACCGATAATTTTACGCTTTCAATTATTTTGTTTGATTCAAGGAGGTTGGATTTATCAACTTTCCCCAGTTTTGTTGAATAATCTGAAATGATTTTGTCAATTTTTTTCATGGTGTTTTTTTTTAAATTTTTGTTTACAAACAGTTGATATTCGTTAAGAATATCAACTGTTTATTGGTTAATTTGGATTTTTTTATTATCATTTGGTTAAGATTCTCATTATTAAATGTTAGGGTTTGCCCTCAAATTTCAAGGACTTTTGAACTTAAATTTCATTGAAAAAATTCGGATTTAAAAGGAAGCCGCAAAAACTTTTTGCGATAGGTGACCGCAACAGAATATCCATAGGTGAAGGGCAACCCATGGTTTGTTTTATTAAAATAAATTAAAAAATGAAATACATAGCAAATGTATTGTTTGCCCTTCTATTTTAAAACTGGTTGAATTAATATCTTATAAATAACCCCTCCCCAGTCTTTTATTATTTTTTCTCATCGTTTTGAAGTGTGCCCATCAGTTCCATAGAAAAATTATCCTTGGCCTGAATGTAGGCTACTTTTGGAATTAGAACCGCTCCCATTTTTTTCTTTTCAAAGGTTGCTGAAAAACCAAAATCAATTTTTTTAAAGTTTAATTCCTTTGTTCTTTTAATTGTCTGGTATAAGAGTTGTCTATAAATTTGGAATTTTTGTGCATAGGCATAATCCATCCCAATAAGGGCAGGAACGTAAGTATGCTCCATGTTTTTATAGCAAAACATTACCCCTACAGCTTGATTTACAGTGTTTCCTTCAATATTATTTTTTAAATACAGCAGCATAAATTCCCAGTTTGGATGGTCAGTCATTTTTATGAATACTTCTTTAGGGTAGGTAAATGTATTTATGGCCTGATTTTTATTTTTAACATTCATATATAAATTATAACAATGATCCATTTCACTGACTGTTAACTGATTTTTTATCATTATTTCAAAATATTTTTCAAAAGGCAATACCTCTTCTAAGAAATGGCGTTTTGAACGCTTGGAGAGTGAATTGATAAACCCTTCAATATTATCCCATGGTAATTCTTGGACAACGCAAGAATCGGGCATGTTTATTTTCAGGAATCCGCGATTGTGAAAAATTGTATTGAGCTGTGCATTTTCTTCAAAATCGCGAAGCACTAGCATATCAGCATTTAGTTTTTGGTAAATTAATTCTGCTTGCTCAAGCAAAAGCACAGTTGCTTCCTCTGCCAATAGATGACTTTTATTAATGTAGCAATGGTTTCCTTCCGTGAATAAACAGCCCATCGCCAGCACTTTTGAAGTAAGGTATAATGGATTTTGTTTTCTTATTTCCTCTAACTGCAACGATATGGACTCTGACGCCAACATATCATCTTTCCAGAGACCATGGGTAAAAAAAGTAGCCACTATTGGGGTGTTATTTTTGTCTTTGATCATAAAATAATGAAAGTCCCAATTATTTATTATTGGATTATCGTTATTTGAAAAAGCACTTTCCAAAAAGTGCAATCCTTCCCAATCGAATGTATTTTGCTTTCCCAATAGTTGGTTCCAACTATTTTTATCGATATTTTTTATGGATGTTTCGTGTTGCATTTGCAGGGATGATTTTTTGCTCACTTCTTCTTTGTGAATATCCGTTCCCATTAAACCAAAAGCCTGATATATTTTATTAAGACTGTTCCCTGATTCTGCCAATGCCATTGGCAAGAGATTTTTCATTGCATCTACCAATGCCTTTATTTCTTCTTTTTGATTGTGTCTGGAAAGTGTGATTCGGATTCCTGTATTTTTTACAGGAACAGCAGGATAAATTGCCGGATTTACAAAAAATCCTTCACTGAATAAATTTTGCACCAACTTATAGGTGGTTAAAGGCATCGCCGTCCCGAGGAAAAATACCGGTGAATTGTTCCGGATTATAATTGGCAAAGCAGCTTTTGAAAGCAATTCATTAAAATAGGCTATTTTATCGGCGAGATCCGTTTGTAACATCTCAATTTCAGGAGAGAGGTGAATATTTGCGGATGCTATGGCGGCAGCTACCGATGCCGGCTCCAGTTGGGCAGAGAATGTTAGCGGACCACCAAAGTTTTTAATTTTTTCCCGCAAAACATTATCTGAACAAATTAAAGTGGCACCACTGGCCCCGAATGTTTTGCTTAAAGTTGTCATAAGCATTACATTGTCAGGTAATTCTTTTAAAACACTTGAAACATATCCTGTTCCATTTTTTCCTTTCCAACTCATTCCATGCACATCATCAAAATAGAGATGCAATTGCGGATATTTTTTGCTTAACTCCATGAGATCTGAAATGGGCGCATAATCACCGAACATAGAATATACCCCGTCTGCCATATACCAAATTTTATTGCATTTTGAAGTGAGTTGTTTGATTTTATACTCCAGCATATCCATATTGCTGTGTCTGATCATTTCTACAGGAATCCCTCTTAATTTGAGGAACTGGCAAGCATTTTGGACACTCCAATGAACCTGATGGTCAAGTATTACGCCATCTTCATCCCTTATTGCTGTTGGAATCACCGCCATATGGCCCAATGTGCTATTTTTGGTTATGATAGGCGGGATGCCATACATGGACTCAATTTTAGCTTCCAGTTCTGCATATAACGGATTTGAAATATAAGATTTTGATAAGGGAAATTGCGTGCCATATTTTTGTATGGCTGAGATTGCCGCTTCCTTTAATCTTAGATCCTGTTCAAGACCCAGGTATCCCGTAGTTCCAAAATGAAACATTTTTTTACCTTTTATCTGAATTATCCTGCCATTTAAATATTCATCCTCTGCATAAAGATGCAATACCCCTTCCTTTTTAGCCCCCGCGAATACTTCATCAACAGTGTCGATAAAATTGTTGTGTTTAATTTTTGCCATAGTTTGTAAGTCATTAGATGATTTAGATTGCTATTAATTTCATTTATAAAAATTAAAATTCATTAAAAAAAACAATACCGTAGACACCAATCAAATAATACTCCTTTTATGACAACTTAAACTACTGATTTGATAAACATTACTGATTGTTTCGTGAAGAATACTTTAATTTGGTTCCATTTAGTTGATTCGATAATTTTATTTTGTTTTACTTTACTTAAATTTAAAGAAATGAATTCTGAACTTTTTGAGAATGAGTTTGCCAAATTTTGGATCAGGGACCAAATACTTTTTTTTGAATATAAGACTGATTTGGTTATTGATTTAGCGGCTGCACAGCGCATAGTTGCTGACCGAATCAAATTTCAGAATGAAGTTGCCTATCCAATTTTTTGTGATATTCGGGGCGTTGTAAATTTTGATAAAGCTGCCAGAGATTATTTAGCCCAATCCGGCTCCGTTCTCGCTAAAGCAGTAGGATTTATTGTTCATCAAAAAGTAACACAATCGATTGCCACTTTCTATGTCCATATAAATAAACCCACAGTTCCCACCCAATTGTTTGAGGATAAAACCGCAGCATTGGCATTCCTATCGAATTATATATAGTTCGAATCATTTTTTTAATTGAGCATTAAATTTACAATCTTATGGATTCAGATTTAAATCAATCGCGTTTTCAGAATATTTGCCAAATGCTACTACAGATGGGGCAAGGTAATTTTATGCATCAAATTCAACGTTCGGGAGAGGATGATAACCTTGAAATATTAACTGTATTGGTGAATATGCTGGCTGAAGAAATGAATGGTTTAATTTCACATAAAGGTTATGTAAACCCGCATCATACGAACAAATACCTTGTTCAAACCACTTTTATTTTAAACGAGTATTTTGTCATAAAAAGCTTTAATTCGGAAGTGCCTGTCCAATTTGGATTTACTCCGGAAGACTTATATAATCAAAAATTTTCAACACTACTTTCTAATGAGTCTCTCACTTCTTGGAATCATGTGAAAGAAGAATTGTCGCGGAATTTAAATCATCACTTTACTTCACAATTAACCTATATCACAAAAAAACAATTACTTATTCCATCCTTCTGCACTGTAACAAGACTTTTGCAAAATAAAGATATTTTGGTCAGTTCGGTAACCAACGTTATTGAAGAGACCATTTTGCCAACTATTTTAGTTTCTGACATTGACCATACCAGACCCGAAGGAATTTACCGCTTGTCCGATATACGCTTGATACAAAAAGTTTATGATTACATTTTAGACAATTTGGATAAGCCACTGCCTAACTTAACAGCACTTTCCCATATCTTTGGGACTAACGAATATAAATTAAAATATGGATTTAAATATTTATTTAAAACGAGTATTTATCAATTTTATAATACCAAACGGTTGAAAAAAGCCCACCTATTGATTCAAGAGACAACCATACAGTTAAAAGAAATTGCTTTAATGAGCGGTTTCAGTACCTACCCAAATTTTTCGAAAGCCTTTAAAAAACTATTTGGCTATTCCCCCAATGATATTAAGAGAAATTTATAGTGTTATAACGTAACCTTTTCTATTGAAAAAATCCTATTAAAGTCCGATGGGAAAGTGAAATTGTATGCTATATATTTTGACAATTTTAAAAAAATACTTTTTTAATAAGTCAATCTACTGATTAGACAACACTTACTCATTTATTTTTTTGGAATTTTATATCGAATTGTAATTCTAACCATAAACGATATGAAATTTAACACCCAAACCAGAAATAATATTGTAAGCATTATATGTACTATTTATGTTGTGCTGTTCACTTATGCCGCCACAAGCAAACTATTAGACTTTGAAAATTTTAGGATCCAGTTGGGACAATCACCTTTGGTAAGCGCCTACGCCAGTTGGATTCCTATTGCACTGCCCACATTTGAATTTATCATTGCCATACTGTTACTGCTTCCAAAGCTTAGACTTATTGGCTTGTTTGCTGCTTACTCATTGATGGCGATGTTCACCGTTTATATCTATATCCTCTTAAACTTCAGTGCTTTTGTTCCATGTTCCTGTGGCGGTATTTTGGAAAATATGACCTGGAACCAACATCTCGTCTTTAATATTTGTTTTATCATTTTAGCAGGCATCGCCATATTACTAATGCCCAACAACCTGCCAGTTAACCACAAAACCATAAAATTATGAGCAATAAAGTAAAATTCGCACTCCTTCTGATTTGCACTATTTTTAGTGTTGTTACCATCATTAAACTGTTTAACCTCTCGGAAGACATTATTCATTACCACAATCGTTTTGTTCGCAGGTTTCCACAGCATGTTGCCCAGGAAATACATCAAACGGACTTGACCTATAACTCTTATTATTTTGCCGGAATTGGGGAAGGCAAAATTTATCTGGGCAATTATACAGCCCCATTGCAGATGACGGTATTGGACTCAACTTTAAAAGAAAAAAAGATTTATCATATTGAGCTTAAGGAAAAAAATCTGCCATTTCAAGCACCACAAATTAGGGTACTGGGTGATCACTTTTTTGTTTTCGAGGGGATTGTCCCATACATATTTAAAGGAAACATAAGTAATTGGAAAGCTTCTTTAAGGATAAACAGCGGCTACCATTTCTCCCATTTGGAACCCATGGATTCCGTAAACATGGCTATCCGATACATGACCCCAAAAAGTGGAGAAAGCCTGATTGGCACTTTAAATCTTGCAGATACCACAAAAGTATCTTATGATGCTAAACTTTTACAAAAGCAGTTTGACGGAATCTTTGATACAGACGGCAGCCTTCTTTTCAACAAACAGTTTAACCGAATTGTTTATGTGTATCGCTACCGAAATGAATTTATTGTTGCCGACCCTATTCTTAATTTGGATTATCGGGGAAACACCATAGATACCATAAGCCGGGCACAGGTACGGTTGGCTCAGTTAAAAAACAATTCCATGAAAACTTTTGCCGAACCGCCACTAATTGTTAATAAAACCACCGCCGTTGACGGCAATTTATTGTATGTAAACTCATTATTGCCGGGTTTATACGAATCTGAAAACATTTGGAAAATAGCCAGTATTGTTGATGTATATGACCTGACCGATAAAACCTATCGTTCCAGTTTTCCTATATACCATATTGCCGGAAAAAAAATGAAGGGCATGTTGGTATCAGGAAATTTGTTATATGCCCTGATTGGCGAAAAAATAGTGTGCTATAAACTTTTGGAACATCTGAGCCAAGATCGTGCAGTACGAGATTATGCACATTCAATTCATTAAAAATATATCGGCCGATATCAGGGTAAGACCGAAAACCTGTAAAAAGAGTAGGTCATCATTTTTAAATTAATTTTATTATGAAAACAAATTTTTTAAAAAGGTTCATGATGCCATTGGCCATTATGATTTTTGGGATCGCGGGTGCATTTGTAACCACAGCGATGAGCAGCACCAAAACATTGGCTGAAGTGCCAGGATACAGATTTGTGTCGTTGGCAGACCCATGTCATGAAGAACAAATGTGCAGTACCATTTTCACTGAGAATATTTGTACTGCCGGCAGTCAAAATTTATGGGGTAAAGAAGACCCGAATGTCAACGTATGTAATGTTCCGTTGTACAGAATTACCAATTAGTTTGGTAAGTGGGTAGTTTAAAATGAGCAATGCAGTTCTTCAAGAAAAGAACTGCATTGTTATTTAATTTTGAGTAATTTTTACTGAGGCTTAAACCAGTCCGGCCTTTTTTCTCCTTTCAAATAATGCCCAAACCAATCCGAAAGACGGCCTGTTAAATCCATTTGATTTTCAGGTATTTGGATTACGTGATTGTCTTTGGGATAGATCAACATAATATGCTCCTTATTTAGTCTTCGAAGCGCCAGATAAAATTCCATGGTTTGATCGGGGTTTGCTGTTGGATCACTTTCACCCGTATAAGACAACAATGGTGTCGTTACTTTTGAAACGGCATTAAGCGGAGAATTTTTTTGATATCCTTCCATATCCTCAAACCAAGTTTTTCCCATACGGAACTGCTGGGTTTCAAAACGCCATGCTTCCGGTTTTTTTTCACCCTTTCCAATTGAAAAATAGCAACTCGTAAAATCTGATACCCCGGCACCAGCCACTGCAGCTGCAAACATGTTGGTTTGTGTGATGATAAAATTTGTTTCATAGCCACCAAAAGAATGACCTATAAGCCCCAATTTGTTTTTGTCAACAGGAACTATTTTAAGAGTTGACTTTACTGCTTCAATTACACAGTCAGCCGCAGAAAATCCAGGATTCCCAATTTCGTATACAATATCGGGCAACAATACAAAATAACCTTGACTCGTAAAATAGGTTCTATTAAAAACTGCCCCATTCAATAGGCTTGGGTTGGTGTATTCATGAAGCTCTCTTGACTTTTTTTCATAAATATTAACAATCATGGAATATTGCTGTTGCGGGTCATAGTTAAAGGGATAGAACAGGGCTCCTTTCAGCGCTATTCCTTTTGAATTCTGATACTCAATCAGTTTATAAGCCCCCCACCCATAATGGCCATGTTGCGGATTGCTTTTAAAAATAGTTTTTGAAGGCGCTTTCCCTTTTTTCATCACCAATGTTGGAGGTTCGTTAAAGTCTTCCCTTAAATAAGTATAATAATCAGTGTCTTTTGCTTTAAGCAGCATACTGATTAATTTGGGTTCAAATACGATTGATTCCATTTTTAGATCCTTATTTAAATAAGCGTAGCCGGATTTATTTTTATCAATTGTCATTACCTTCAGCACTACATCATTGGTAAGGTCAATCACTCTTAATTTTGAAGTCAGTACACCAGGATTCAAATTATTTAACTTGGGCTGTCTGAAAATTTGTTGGGATTCCCTGCCATTAGTCAACTTTTTAGCAATCACTTTATTGTCCAAGGAAAATTCCCAGATATCAAACCGGTCATAGAGTAACAATGACCCATCATTTGCGGTCCAACCCATGAGTCCATATGGGTATGGTTCTTCCGGCTGGTCACTTAAATCATCATAAAAAGCAACCCCCGAATTTTGCGTAATGTTTGTATGGGTATGCGTTTCAAAGGAATACACCCACCAATTGCGATCTGTAAAATAAAGCACAAACTTGCCACCGGGTGACATTATTTGCTGATATGCCGCACCTGATTGCTTCTGAAGAAAAGGGCTTTTTTTGCCGGTTGCCAAATCCACCAGATAATAATCTCTATCCGCCTCTTGCTTATGTTTAGGTTTATTGTCATCACTGTCATACACAAGCGCAAATTTCTGATTCCCATTAAGTATGGCAGACGGATGCATGGCATCTCCAACAGCCCTGAATTTTCCGCTTTTTGGCCACCATACGGAAAGTCTCGGGTCATTTTCAGTATTTCCATATTTATGCCAAAGCGGGTATATATCCTTATCCGCCGCATTCCAGATCTGTACCCCGGAATTATTTTTAATTTTGCCAATTTCAGGGGCTTTCTTGAATTTAAAGAATATCCGCTCCCCATCATCTGAGATACCTAACGATGAAGAGAAGTTGGCATACAAAACCATTTCTTTTGGCCAAGACTTTTCTGTTGAAGTATCATATTGAACTAATTGCTTATCGCCAATGCGGTAAAACAAAACGGTATCAGCCGTAAATGCCTCGCTATTTACAGACCTGCCAACAAATACGATCGAGTTTCCTTCGTTTTGCCAAACCACATTTTCAAATAGCTTTTCATTGCTGTTAATAATGCTAGTTTTGGCGATCTTTTTTCCAAACTGCAGCAAACCAACATTGGCGCCGATTGAATCGGAAGCACAATAGACAAGCGCGTCATTTTTCGGACTTAACGTAAATGAGGTTATATTTTCAATCGTTTCAATAACATCCCCATTTAAATTTATGATTGCCATTCTGCTTTTACCCTCGATTGCAATGCCATAAAGCAGGATATATTGACCGTCATTCACCAAAGAAAAACTTTGAATTTGGTTAACTTCCTTTGTTTTTCCGGTACCCAGGTTTTTTAATTGAAATCGATTCTCTGGCAACATATATCCAAACCTATCATCACCAATAAATTTTCCGTTAAACCCTTTCGCAAAAGCGACCGTTTGTTCCGTATCGGTACTTTTTACAAAAAGCGTATCCAAATTTGATTCGTAAGCCAAAGAATAACTCACCCACTTTCCGTGATTGGAAATGCCTTCAGCATTTAACGTGCTCCATAAATGATAATCGGCAGGCGTGAGTTGTTTTGTTTCTCTAACCTGTCCTATTACCGGACAGGTTATCAAAAACAACATAAAATTAATCCAAACAATCTTGACGCTGTTATGTGAATAATTCATTAGTATCCCTGGTTTTGAGGCTGTAAATTGGGGTTCAGGTTCAATTCCGCTTCCGGAATCGGGAACAGGATATCGTGGGCATCCCACCCAGGTTTAAGCGCAGACAGGACAGGCTGGATCATGTTAAAACGTTTCAGGTCGAAAAAACGGTGTCCGAATTCCGTAAACAGTTCCAGTCGCCTTTCCCGTAAAATTGCGCCAAGGATTTCATCTTGGGTTAGTGCCACAATATTTTCCAATCCCGCGACACTTCTTATCACGTTTAAATCTTCCTTTGCGCCAGATAAATCACCTGAATGCGCGCGTGCTTCCGCTCGAATCAGGTACATTTCACTTAAGCGGAATATAATTGAATACTCAAAAGAGGATGTTGTATTGGCGGTTTTGTATTTATAAGGATGGTGCCATGTGACACCATCTTTACTGACCGCTTTTGTCCAATGCGCTTTTCTCTGGTCACCGGCTGTAAAGGCTGACATCAAATCATTAGTCAATGCCGATATAGGCGGCGGACCGACAATGAAATTGAAGGTACCGCTTTCCAAGGCATTGCCCGTACCTGATTTGGGCGACAATTGCCAAATGGTTGACTTACTTTCCTTGAGGAAAATTTTATTAAGGTCTTGCCCAGAGACATACAGGGCTGTGTTATTAAGTACTACAGTTGCCTCATCAGATGCTTCATTCCATAATCCGGCATACAAATTTACCCGCGCAAGCAGCGCATGAACCGTAAATTTGTTGGGACGTGTACGGTCGGCGGAAAGGTAGTTTTCTGAGACAAGCTGAACGGCTTCTTCCAAATCAGCCTTGATATTAACATATAAGGTGCTCACAGGCACTTTCGCGGCCAGTCGGTTTTGTTCAAAATCGGTTGTGGCAATATATGGGATATCACCAAATATATTGGCCAAGTAAAAGTGAATTAAGGCTCTCGCAAACAATGCCTCCCCTTTGAGTTGCGCCCGGTCACCTGCAGATAAATTAACCGAAGATTCCACGCCTTCCATTACGGCATCGGCCGCGTAAATTTGGTTATAGCTAAGATTCCATAACGTTTTTATATTGGAATTGGTTGCTATTAAGGAATTTTTATAGAACTCTGTAATTACATTTTGGGAACTCCCATAATAATCAAGTTCATCCGCATAATTACCCAATACATGAGACAATCCGACCGATGTGCCCGTAAGCAAACCCCCGTCCCGAATTTTCGAATAAATATCGGTCATTGCGGCATTTGCGGTTGCCTTTTCTTCAAAGACCCCTTTGGCGGTCAATTGTGAATTTGGAATGTCAACCTCCACAAAGTCGTCACAGGAATACAACGACAACACCGCCATCAGAAGGCAAGCTACCAAAATGATGAATTTCAAAAAGATATCCTTGTGGTACCACTTATCTAATTTATTATTCTCTAAATTTTTCATTGGTTATTTTTTTAAATTAAAAACTAAATTTTATTCCAGCAGTAAGAATTCGAAGTGGCGGTAAGTACCCGGCAGACTTAAACTCAGGATCAGCGCCATCGAATTTTGTAAAAGTCAGTACGTTCTGGCCTTCAAAGAAAACCTTGCATTGCCAGTCTTTTAAAGGAATGTCGTAAGAAAGCGAGATGTTTTTTAACCGTATATACGAGGCGTCACTTATGGCGCCGTCACTGTCAAAATATTTGTAATAGGCATTTACAGCGGCACTGTTATTGCCATCGGTATAAACGGGATAAGGCGCAACATCACCCACCTGTTGCCAATGGTTTAAAACGGTGATCGGTTGGTTGGATTGAGAGCCGGGAAGACCAAAGAAAATTGTTGAATCATAATTGACCTGCTTCACAAACTGAAAAAGGAAATCCAGTTGCCAGTTTTTATAAGTCACCTGATTTTGGAGTCCGCCATAATATTTCGGGTCAAAATTTTGGATCGTTTTTTTATCTTCAATACTTGAAATAATGCCATCAGCATTTACATCCAAATAAGTATAGATGCCCGTTTGCGGATCAACACCCATAAAATGATAAACTTTTTGAATATTCAAGGGTTCACCGATCACGTACCGGTTTGCATAGGTGGAAGTTTCAAGATCCGGGAATTTGACCAGAGAGTTTCGAGCAGCGGTCACATTGATGTTGCTGGTCCAGCTAAGATCCTTTTTTTGAAGGTTCACTGTCCGCAAGGTAAATTCCACACCGCTGTTTTGAATTGTGGCATCAAGGTTGGACTGTATGGAGGTAAATCCGGTAGTTCCCGGAAGGGAGATTCCTGTCAATTGGTCTGAAGATCGGTTGTTGTACCAGGCAGCCGTTAAAAAAATTCGATCTTTAAAAAACCCTGCTTCCAAGGCAATCTCCAATTTTTTATTGGTTTCCCATCCAAAATCTGGATTGAACAATCGTGCGGGCTGCAATCCGATAGCGCCTCCGTAATTAACGCCCGATGAAGCATAAGTGTCCAAATATTGGTAATCACCTATCTGGTCGTTTCCGGTGATTCCATAACTGGCCCTTAATTTACCAAAGCTTAGGATGTCATTGTTGGCAATGAAATTCTCTCTTGAAAATAGCCATGCAGCCCCAATAGCCCCAAAATTGGCAAATTGCCTGCCCGGACCAAACCGACTGGATCCATCCCTTCGCCCGGTTAGGTTCACTATATATTTTTCTTGCCAATTGTAGTTTATGCGTCCGAAAAACGCCTGGTATCTATATGTTGATTCCTCACTAACGTTTGTTGTTATCGTTGATGCCGACGCCAAGTTATAAATTAAGCTATTGCTTGTAAAACCACGTGCGTACTGCATTAACTGATTTCCTTCCAGCGATTGAAAGGTAGCGCCAATGAGTGCATTCACTTTTCCACGTCCAATATTTCTGTTCCAGTTCAATTGGGGTTCCACAATCCATGATTCCCTAGCGGCCCGACTTGCCCTTAATGCTGAATATTGGGGACCCAATCCCATAGCAGGATTGTATTGTGTAGAAGGATACGCGGTGGTTTCTTTCGCCGAAAGGGTTGTGTAACCAACACTTGTTTTGAGTTGTAAATCATCAGTCAATTGATAAGACAGCATGATATTGGCGATCAGGTCATTGGTAATGGCTTCATACTTGCCCTGAAAATTCCTCAGCGGATTGTTGAAGGTATTGTTCTCCCAATTCAGGCTGCCGTCTTCATTGTAAAGCGCAGGGGCATTTGGGGCGATATTCACAACTTCCCGCATGATGTCCATTCGGGGCTGGTTGTTATTTTGTGACGTGTAGCCCGCCGATATATTGGTTTTGAACTTTTTATTTTCAGATTCGTGGTTCACATTTAAATGTACGTTGCCTTTTCTATAACCAAAATCTTTTATAAAAACGGTGGACTCTTTATAATAATTTCCGCTTAATAAAAATTGGGTTTGTGCTGAACCCCCTGAAAGTGATGATTGGATATTGGTTATATTTGCAGTGCCTCCCATAAGCTCTTTTTGCCAATCGGTGTAGCGGTTTTGGTCCCAGGTTCCATTCACGTCATAGGCATACTCAGGGATTTGGGAAATGCCGTCATTGGCATAGGCCTCTTTTCGCATCGCAATGTATTCGGGGGTTTTAAGCAAGTCCATAAATCGGGTTACCGTTCCTGCTCCTTGTGAAAATTTTGTGGTAAACCTCATTTTTTCTGGCTTGCCTTTTTTGGTGGTGATCAACACCACGCCATTGGCCCCGCGTGAACCATATATGGCTGTGGCATCGGCATCTTTCAATACTTCAATGCTTTCAATCTGATCGGGATTGATACTGTTGAGCGGGCTTGGCTGGGTTGGCAACACAGGTGAATTTATACCGGTGCCGATAGGGTCAGAGGAATACGGGACCCCGTCAATAAGATATAAAGGATTGTTCCCGTTAGACCGCATGCTGTTTTGTCCCCGAATTTGGATGTTGAACCCTCCGCCGGGGGTTCCTGTGGTTTGCGTAATATTTACACCAGCCATTCTTCCCTGCATAGTTTCTAACATATTGGAAACGGGCTGTTTTTCAATAGCGGAAGACGTAATTTTAGAAATGCTTCCGGTGCGATCGCTTTCCTTTACTGAATAGTAACCTGCATTGATTTGGACTTCTTGCAATGCTGTCATGTCTTCCTGCAATTGCACATCAATTTGTGAACGGCTATCAACAGGAATTATGGCTGTTTTATAGCCTAAAAAAGAAAAAACCAAGATGTCATTTGAATTTACTTCCATGGTATATTTTCCATTAAGGCCGGAAACGGTGCCGGAGGGTTTTCCTTTTACGGTGATGGAGACACCTGGCAATGCGCCATTTGCATCGGTAATTGTACCGCTGACTTGCAGAGTTTGTTGTTGCATTTTTGCAACTATTGAGGTCTTGTTGGCCCGCGCAGCAGTGTTGCACAAGCAGCTCCCAAAAATAAGGGCGTACACAAATATGTTAAAGGCCTTGATTATTTTAATTTTTTTCATTATTATTAAGGATTGGTTAAATTAAACGTGAGTTTTGGTTTGCCATGGCGCTCTATTTAGTTTGAAGACAGGAATAGGGCGTCTTTTTTAGGTTCAATCGCAATTTTCAGGATACAGAATTTTGCGTACAGCCGATTGCGTGCACATTTTAAAAAGCATCGTGCAACATGGCAGCTGCCTATATTCCTATGAGAAAACGAAAGTTTTTACAAGGATGCGGTTCCGTTATTCCGGCGGAACAGCTTGTGCCGCAGGATTTGGTTTTTGAGATGGACTTTATATGCTCATAGCTTTTTTAACAATTAAATTGATTAATAGATAAAGCGAGACCATTAAAAATGAAGAAGCTTTGCTAAGAATAAAAGCGGAGAATATGCCAATAATAAAAAAAGGCATGGAACTCAGCTTATTGTATCAGAGGTATTGGCATACCTTACCACGAATAAGTGAGCCCACGCCTAGGTCGTGAGCATCTTAACTTATCATCTCGTGGTTTTTAAAACGCCAATTTTCTGATACGAGATTCATAGCGAATACTTCAAATATTTTATATGAAGAAACGCAAATTTAAATAATTAAAACAAATATAATAAAAATATTCATTAACGCGCACTTTAGTACGCATTATTTTGTAGAGATACTCTTTACTTTGTTGAGATGACCCAAATAAACTACATAATTTGTGCATACATTTACAAAACTTGGGTTGAGCCATATAAGTCACAGCGTTCTTTTGCCGTGGATCACAATATAGAAGAAAGTATAGTTCGCAAAATTAAGAATACAGCACGAAAAAAAGATGGTTCGGATTATAGTATTCCGGTTAAAACACTTTTAAAAATTTGCGAGTCTAGAAATTTGAAACTTTCAGATTTTTTTAAGTTATTGGAATTGTAAAGTGAGCCACCGCAGTAATATCTCGTCAATTTATTAATTTCATTAGAGATGGGAGATACACAGAGAAAAAATAATTTTCAAGTACTTTTTGGAAAACAGCTTGAAAAACAGCGTACACTAAAAAAGCTTAGCTATCGACAGTTAGCGCAAAGATGTGACTTAGATCATAGTGATATAAGTAAAATGGAAAAAGGAGAAAGGAACATTAAATTATCATCTGTTTTACAACTATGTATAGGGCTTAATATTCAACCTAGGGAATTATTTAATTTTGAATTTGATAAAGATGAGTTGAAGTAGGGAGAACAGCTTAAAACAGGATTTTTTTTCTATTTCAAGGAGAAACCTTAATGCCATAATGAATATCTTTCTTAAATTTGAATTAATTGCAAAAAATGTGTTTTGAAAAATAATATCGCAGTAATTGTGTTTCTTTTATTTAGTTCAATCATTTTTGGACAAAGAGTATCATCCGATAGCCTTTCTCATTATAAAGGAAAAAAAATAACAGTATGTGATGTAGTTGTGGACAGTCACCGAAATAAAGGTAATCAATTAACCACATTTTTAAATTTTGGAAAACCTTTTCCATATCAAAGATATAACGCAATTATTTTTTGCGCCAACTAGCCTATAAATATAAGAGACCTCATTTCAAATAATATCAATATATTTGCATAGCATGCATTTTAGATGAGCCAAAAAAAAGCAATAAATAAAATTAAGGTAGTATTGGTTAAAAAGAGCTTAAGCAGTAAGTAGCTTACTTAATAGTTATGAAAGAACTAATCGAAAATTTCAAGATGATGTTCGAATGATGAACCACAAACTTTAATACACTTTTAGAAATTGCATACTTGCTTAATGAACAACAGAAATAGGTAAATGGATAAAGCGACACAATTATTAGAACTCAAAAAAAGACTTTCAGAGGAGCTTCAGAAGGATAATTCTGATAATAATTTGATTTTAGCTCTATCCAGTGAGATTGCAAAACTTGATGATAGTCAAGTTAGATTTTCTGTTGATGCTGGTATAATAAACAGACTTGGAAAAGAACTAGTAGGAAAACACGAAACAGCAGTTTCTGAATTAGTCAAAAACGCTTTTGATGCTGATGCAACAGAAGTCAATCTAGTTTTTGAAAACGCTTGGATTGCTGGAGGTACGTTGACCATTGAAGACAATGGAACCGGGATGACAAAAAACCAATTGATTAATGGTTTTATGAGATTATCCTCCTCAGATAAAATTCATAACCCAATTTCTGATAAATATAAAAGAACAAGAGCAGGAAGAAAAGGAATTGGTCGTTTCGCAACACAGAGATTGGGAAGTAAACTAACAATTATAACTCACACTGCTAAGAGTGATTCATCGATCAAGATTACCATTAATTGGAATGATTTTGAAACTGACAAGGATTTATTAAGTATCTCAAATAACATTGAAGTAATTCCAAAGTCGAAAGAAGAAGGTACCGCCTTAATTATAGAAAACCTCAGGGATGGTTGGTCAGATGCAATGATTAAAAGAGTTTTTAGATATACATCTGAACTCTTACAACCATTTCCTTTATCAAAAAAGAATAAAGATGAAGCAGAATTGTCAATAGACCCCGGTTTTAAAAGCCATTACTTCAGACAAGATGGACAAGAATTACTTCGAATTATTGATGAAGAAGAAGCGATATTTAAACACGCCCTCGCTGAAATTGAAGGTTATGTATTGAATGATGGGCAAGGATGTTGGGCATTGAAAAGTCATAAACTCAATTTTCCTCAAGAAGTCTTTCTTATAGGTAATGATGAAAAGAACAGAGAAAATATTGATGCAAAATTTAATCTTATCAAAGGGCTTCATTTCAAGACTTACTATTTTATTCTTGACTCTTCATTATTCGATTCGTCAAGGTCATTTAGCTTTATAAAAGAGGTAGGCTACGAAAAAGGAGGTATTAAGCTCTATAGAAATGGCTTCAGAGTTCTCCCTTATGGTGAAAACAGTGATGACTGGCTTGGTTTGGACAAATCAAATAATAGAAGTATAGTTTTAGGACCCCACCCTAATAGGAACTTTTTTGGATTTGTTGAACTAAAAGATGGAGAAGGACTATTTGAGGAGACTTCAAGTAGAGAAGGGATTATAGAAAATGATGCATTTAATGAATTAGTTAGTTTTGTATATAGGTCAATCATAAGTGCTGTAATCAAGGTATCCGAACTGAGAGGAAGAAAAGCCACAGCCTCGCAAAAAAATTTCACAAGAAAAGAAGTTGACCCAACAGAAAAAGCAGATAAAGCAGTAGAGGAATTAGAGGAGTTCTTTACAGAAGAGGAACTTAAAGAAGATTCTTCTGAAAAATCTGGTTCAGGCAAATCAAAAGAAAAAGCAAAGAAGATTTTTGAAGAGTTTAAGCAAGCCCGAGAAGAAGAAAAGAAAAAGAATCAAGCATTAATTGATGAAAACAATATGCTTAGAATTCTTGCCGGTCTTGGCTTAGTTATCGGTGAGTTTATTCACGAGGTACATAGATTTCTCCCAGGGTTTGATGCAGAAATAGGCTTTTTGAAAAATGCTGTGAAGGACATAAAAGGGGTTTATGAAAGAGTTGAATTATTAGGCACTAATATTAAATCATTCACTTCTTATACTTCGTATTTTGATAAAGCTATTTCTAGAAATGTAATACGTGAACTCCAGCCTATTGAATTGAGAGATGTCGTTAAAGACTTCAGTATTGTAATTGATAACAATCTAAAAAGGGCTAATATAAAATTAGAAAAACCTGTTTTTGATGGTTATGATTTGTTTACCACACCAATGCACCCATCAGAGTGGGCATCAATATTATTTAACCTTTACACTAATTCTAAAAAAGCGATAGTAAGGAAAAAAGTAGATGGGAAAATCTTTATTCATTGTGGAAAGGATGAAAAGAATGTTTTTCTTGAATTTTCTGACAATGGTGATGGAATCCCGAAAGAAAATGAAGATTTAATTTTCAATGCCTTTTTTACAACTACATCTGCGGCAAACCACTCTGGGAATGATGCTGAAAGTTTAGTAGGGACAGGACTGGGGTTGAAGATTGTAAAAGACATTGTTGAATTCTACGGAGGTGATGTATTTGTAACTAACTCTCTTGAATCCTACAATACTACAATAAGAATTGAAATTCCTAAAAATCAAAAAGAAGATGAGTAAACCAAGATATTTATACATAGATGATGAAAACGGAAGTTCCGAAATTTCAACTCTTAATGGCTTCAATGACACTAAAATTGTTGAAGTTGCCAGATTTAACTTATCCGCTTTTCGTGATTTCGGAAGTTTGAAGAAAGAACTTGAAAGGGCTTGTAAAAATAATGAGTTTGATGGGTTAATTATTGATTTGAGATTAGATGGTGCAGGTGAAGACAGAACTGAATTTAATGCAACTGCTATAACTTCAGAACTTCGTTCAATTTCCGCACGTGGTGATATTCGTTCGTTCCCAATTGTCCTATGTTCAACTGAGGAGAAAATTAAACAAACGTATGATTCCGATAGAAGTAGCCACGATTTATTTGATTACAAACTAAGCAAATCAAACACAGAGCCTGATTGGATAAAAATTTCAACCAAATTAAAATCGCTTGCTGATGGCTATAACTGGATTCAAGCAACAAAAAGAGAACCTGCGGAAATTATTGGTATAAGCAATTTAGAAGTCATTGATGAAAGAATTACCCAAAAATTATTAGGGTTTTCTGTGACATATGATTTTACCCATTTTGTTATTAAGAATTTCTTTCATCAAACAAATCCTCTTATCAGCGAAAGAGTTCTTGCAGCAAGATTAGGAGTTGATTTAGCAAAAACTCCCTGCGAGGTTTGGGAAAAACTTTCTCTTTCAATTTTAGATACTGTCAGATATAAAGGGTTGTTTTCTGAGGGCTGGAAGCGTTGGTGGACAAATGACCTTGTAGATTGGTTTAAATCAATATCAGGAGAAAACCTTGCTTTTATGGATGCTAAAGGCAGAATTAATATTCTTTCAAAAAATTTAGGGTTAGAAGGTATAGCGGTAGCAGAACCGATTAAATTTTGCACAAGTTCTGAATTTTGGACAATCTGTGAAGGTTATAAAGTGCCAATCGACCCTTTGGAAGGATTCAAGGTTCATACTACAGCTGATTTGAAACCTTGGCAAGAAAGCAAAGTAATTTCGCTTTTAGCAATTTTAGAAAGAGAAGGATTTGTAGATAGAGGGATAAAGCCACATTTATCAGAATTGGAAAGAATAGAGTTCACTAAAGAGCAATTAGGAATAAAATGAAAAGACCTAATTATAAATATCTCAGAAGCCAAAGAAGAAAGGAATTTAATGATTTCCTAACTTTCATTTCTACTTATTCAATTTCGTACCAAACTGCTAAATTCAATGAAGAATTAGCAGAGAATCATTGGGGCTATACAATCATTGGACTTTCTATTCCTGTTGAACCTTCTACATTAAAGCACATACGACCACAAGGAATAACCAATGCTCAAGTAATTGTTGATATTGAAATTGTGAGTGATTTAGGCGAATGGAATAACATCAATGACCCATTTATTTCATTGAACTTTAAAGCCATCATTAAGGCAATAAATCCAAATTCAGAATCACCACATTTTCTAGCTTTTCACATTGACAGACATAATGGAGATAATGAAACAAACGAAATACACCCCTTATATCATCTCCAATATTTACAAAACCCAAAGAAGAAACCTGATTTCAATCACGGGGAATCTCTTCAACTTGATATACCAAGAATGATGCACTTTCCAATGGAGCTAATACTTGGAACAGGTTTTTTGATTTCAAACTTTGCCCCTACAGCATATAGCAGAATCATAAAGGAAAGACAATATGTGAAACTTTGTAAGGAATATCAAGAAAGAATATGGAAGCCGTATATAAATTCAATTAATAGCTACTGGAACGGTAACCAAACACGGTGGATTTGGAATCCAATAGCAAATTGTCCTTATTTAGTATGAAAAACGCATTCAAATACTTAAGTCAGTATTCCACAACTCCAAAGGATGTGGATAGGCTTATTATTTCTGCATTTCTTGAAATAAATAAACTTAAGCCTCAAAAAAATACGCTTTTAAAATCATATTCAATTAGTATAATTGATAAAGAAGAGTACGCCAAATTAATTGAATTTGTATCAATCATTAATAAAGAAACAGACCAGTTTGGTTTTGAGGAACTTATTAAACTTTTTGAATTTGTCATTTCACCGGCAGACAGGATAATCAATGGCGCTATTTATACTCCTTCAAATATTCGAGAATATATAGTAGAAGTAATAATTGGAAAACTAGCTGAAATAAGTGATTCATTTAAGGTGTCTGATATCGCTTGTGGCTGTGGTGGCTTTTTATTCAATGCTTCAATTGAATTAAAAAAGAAGACTCATAAATCATATTTTGATATTTTCAAAAACCATATTTTTGGATTGGATATTCAGGAATATTCAATTAACAGAACAAAACTTTTACTTTCATTATTGGCTTTAAAATCAGGTGAGGACGAAGAGTTTTATGAGTTTAATCTGTTTCAAGGTGATTCACTTGATTTCAATTGGTCAATTAAAGATGATGAATTCAATGGTTTTGACGTCATTTTAGGAAATCCGCCTTACGTTTGTGCCAGAAACTTAGAAGAAGAAACCAAAAAGAAATTAAAAAATTGGGAAGTTTGCAAATCGGGTAATTCAGACCTTTACATTCCTTTTTTCCAAATTGCTATTGAGAATTTAGCGATAAATGGAACTTTGGGTTTTATCACAATGAATTCATTTTTCAAGAGTTTGAACGGAAGGGCTTTGAGAGCTTATTTTCAAAGAAAGGAACTGGCCTTTAGCATCATTGATTTTGGCTCAGAGCAAGTATTCAAATCAAAAAACACTTATACCTGTGTTTGTTTTATTGAAAACAGACCACAAAATTTTGTTTCGTACACTTCGGCAGAAAGTAATAAATTAAAGAATAAGCAATCTTTTAAGAAGATAAATTATAGTGTGCTAGATTCTAAAAAGGGTTGGAATTTAAAGGACAATAAATCCATTTCAAAAATTGAATCTAAAGGCACTCCATTTGGTGAACTTTACCAAACAAGACACGGAATAGCAACACTAAAAAATGACATTTATATATTCAGGCCAGTTGACGAAGATGAGAACTATTTTTATCTACAAAACGGGAGTTTATATAAAATAGAAAAAGGAATTTGTAAAGACATCGTGAACTCGAACAAATTGAGTCGAGAGGTTAGTTTAAACACACTAAAGGAAAAAGTGATTTTTCCCTATGACCATCAAGAAAAACCTAAACTTTTAACTGAAGAGTCAATCAGGGATAAATATCCTGAAGCTTATAGATATTTTGAAAACAAACGAAAGGTATTAAACACGAGAGATAAGGGAAATGGAAACTATGAAAATTGGTTTGCCTTTGGACGCACCCAATCTTTAGAAAAAATAAAGAACAAAATGTTCTTTCCAAAATATTCGGACAGAACACCAAATTTTATAATCAACTCTGATGATGACTTGCTTTTCTATAATGGTTTGGCAGTTGTTGGTAGTTCAGAAACTGAAATGGAAATAATTAAAAAGGTAATGGAGTCAAGTGTTTTTTGGTATTACATTAAAACAACAAGCAAACCCTATTCTTCAAATTACTACTCTTTAAATGGAAATTACATTCGCAATTTTGGTGTATGCGATTTAAATACAAGTGAAACAGAATTCGTATTAAGAGAGACCAATAAAGAAATTTTGGACCAATTTTTTGAGGACAAATACGAAGTAATTATAAAGTGATCCAAAGTTGTAGCAGGTAGGTTTGGAGTTCGAAAGAGCCAATTCTTGAGCAAAAAGTCAACTTTAGAATTGTCTTTTAACTGGGGATATTACAAAAGCTCCCCGACATCGCAAACCCCCGAAAAGTTATATGCCATAAATCCAAAATCTAACAATGAGACAAAAAGCACTTTTAATAGGAAATGACATAAATAATGCAACAGAATCATATTCTTGGAACGATTTAATAAACGGATTATTAGATTATTCAAAAATTAATCCTAATCTAAATCAAAAAAACAAACCTTTTCCAATGCTTTATGAGGAGATTTATATGAATTCAGCAAAAGCACATCAAACAACAGAGAGACGACTTAAAAAATATATTGCTTCACAAACAAGAAAATTAAATCCAAATCAATTACATCGAGAAATTTTAAATTTAGGGATAGAAAATATTTTAACTACAAATTATGATTTATCATTTGAAAAAACATCTGGATTAGATAAAAAAAGATGCGTTAATAGCGGATTTATAAAAGAACAACTTTATAATTTATTTCGTTTTCATCAGACTAATAATCATAAAATTTGGCATATTCACGGAAGTGAAACTGTTCCGAAAACTATTACTTTGGGTTATGAGCATTATAGTGGTTTTTTACAGCAAATGAGAAATTATGTCGTTTCTGGAACAAAAGGAGTTTATCGAAAAAAAGATTTTCTACCATTATCAAAACGTATTAAAGAGAACAATGTAACATTTGAAAGTTGGATTGACTTATTTTTCACGCATGACATTTATATATTTGGATTAAATCTTGACTTTGTTGAAATGCATTTATGGTGGCTATTTACATTTCGCTCTAGGGCAATTGTAGAAAATAGGTTTCCTATAAACAATAGAATTATATATTTCTATCCGAAAAAATATGAATCAAGGTCACAACATAAATTAGAAATGTTTAAAGTGTATGGAATTGAAACAATTTCTATAGAACATCTAGGAGATAATAAATTGAGTTATTATGAAAAGATAATTCAACAAATTAAAAACGACATATAATATCTCATAGTATTTATGCTTAGATTTAAACTAAATAATGAATTGGCAAACATTTAATTAACGATTTGTCACGTGCAAGCAAAAAAGAAACCATTTTATGGCACAAAGCCAACCCTATTTGCGTGGAATGTAGCCATTTTGTGGTAGGTATAAACGAGTTATGGACAAGGCTATGACGATTACATAAAATAAATTTTAACATAAAAAAAAATAAATATGGAATGGTTTTTTGACGGACTAGGAACAGCTATAATAACGTTAATCTTTGGTCTTTTATCTGGAGGAGCAATAGGCTATCGTATTGGTATAAAAAAGACAAATAAAATTAATCAAAAGCAAACAGCAAAAGATAATGCTTCACAAATTCAAGTTGGTAAAGATTATAATGGGAAATAAACAAAACCAAAAAGCCGGAGATAATTCACAGCAATTGCAAGCGGATAAAATGATAGTTAATATCGGCATTGATGAGAAACGTGCACGAGAAATATATCAAGAAATGAACTTGCAATTAAGAAGTGACTATTCTCAAGAAGCTTTGACCATTGCCAATTCCAGAGTCGAAGAATTTGAAAATCGACTATTGCCCAAAATGGAAGCTGTTGAAGGTGCTTTAGAATCATTTGCAGACCCAAGTTTCCAATTATTACTTGTTGAAGCACAAAAGACTGCTGCTTCGACTGAAAGACCTGCTGATTATGACCTTCTAGCAGAATTGCTTATACATAGATTTCAAAAAGGTGAAAATCGAATAATAAGAGCAGGAATTAGTCGTGCTGTTGAGATAGTTGATGAAATTTCAGATGATGCTTTGCTTGGCTTGACTGTTTTTCATTCAGTTTCCAACTTTTTCCCAGCAAGTGGAGATATTCACCAAGGACTAGATGTCCTGAATGAATTGTATGGTAAGATTTTATATGGCAAACTTCCAACAGGGAATGAATGGCTTGATCATTTGGATATTTTGGATGCTGTTCGAGTAAATTCTATTGGTAATTTAAAAAAAATACAACAATACTATCCAGAAATGTTAGTTGGATACATTGAGGTTGGAATTGAAAAAGAGACTGAAAATTATAATAAAGCAATGGAATTAATCACATCTAATCGTTTGCCTCAAAACATATTAGTAGATCACGCTTTAAACAATAGCTTTTCAAGAATAAATCTTTCTAATAAAAACCAAATAGATTCACTCACGTTACAACAACAAATAACACATAACGGAAATAAACTTATTATTCCAATTCAGTTAACAGAAGAACAAAAAAATGCAATAAAATCAATATATATCCTTTATAAGCAAGACGAAACTATAAAACAACAGAATATTAAAATTTTAATGGAAGAATGGGATAAGCGACAAAACTTGAAAATTCTTAAAGAATGGTGGGATAGTATAGGAACTAGTATTCAGATAACATCCGTTGGCAAAGTATTAGCGCATTCAAACGCTCAAAGGTGTGATAAAAATTTGCCACCACTAGACTAATTGAAGGACTACTAGACTAATTGAAGTACTACGAAGACTTAATGAACAGAAGCCCAGCCCATAAAAGGCGTTTGGCAAAAAAGCGGGTTCAGTGGTTAAATAAAGATTTGTTCTTCGTATCAAATTCAGTGCTGGCAGAAAGTTTTGTGCCTCGAAATCCGCTTCTTCGCTAAGCACCAAAACGTTGTGCATAATATTAGGAAAATTTTCCTAACAAAAATAAGATTATATAATAATATTCATTATATTTGGGAAAATTTTCCTAGCTAATGAATGAATTTTCAATTTCTAATTTGCTTCAAGAATCCTTTAAAAAAAAGGACATGATAAATCCACGTGAAATTTTTGATGAAAAATTAGCCGATTTAAACATAAGTGAAAATCAAGCATTTAATCTCATTGGACTTGATAAAAATTCAGTTAATCCAATTTTAGATGGTTCAATTAAACACCCTAATCTATTTAATGTTTTAAAATTATCGGACTTTCTAGATATTCCGTTAAAAGAATTAATTGTATTCCTTATTGCTAATCAACAAAGTGATAAAATTAAAAAACTCGAAACTTCAAATGATTATCAATTCATTGAAAGAAATTTTGACATTGACAGATTGAATAGAGCTGGATTAATTAATTCAAAATCGGATTCTTCTGAAATTAAACAAAACCTATTAGATTTCTTCGGGTTCAAATCAATACAAGAGTATGAGGATTACACTCTAAAACTAGATATGATTCTTTACAGTTCTACAAAAAGAAATTTTGCGGATAAAATGAGATATTTTTCTGTTTCATCCGCATATATGATTTTTGAAAGAATAGCAAATCCGAATTACTACAATAGAGATAGTTTGAAAGAACTTATACCTAAAATAAAACCATATACACAGGATGTAGAGAAAGGAATTTTAACGGTTTGTCAGGCACTGTATAGTATTGGTGTCACAGTTTGCTTTCAAAAGCAACTAACAACCTCTCAATTCAGAGGTGCAACATTCGCCGTAAACAGAAAACCTTGTATTGTTCTTACAGATCTAAATAAAAATTATGGCTCGATTTGGCACGCATTATTACATGAATTATATCACGTATTATTTGATTTTGAAAGTATATTATCCCAAGGTTATCATCTAACAGGAGAACCAGATTTATTACTTATCAATGAAAAAAGTGCAGATGAATTTGCACAGGAGTTTTTCTTTGATTCAAATCTTTTAAGGTTTATAAAACCTCATATAAACAATGACTTAATGGTTAGCCAAATTGCCAAAAAGAATAATATTCATAAGTGTTTGGTATATTTCGCTTTTCAAATCGATATGTATTTTAATCAAAATAAGAATTATTGGAAAGCCTTTGGTCAATACTTTCCAAATATTGATGAAACAGTCAAACGATTATCACCATTGGTTTGGGAGAAAGATTCTATACCTCAAAAAGCAAAAATTATTAAAGAAATATTTGAACTAAATAAAATAGTAGAATAAAATGGATAAAAAGAAAAAAACAGCCAAAGATATAGAGCTTGAGAAACTAAAAAATATTGAGAAATTAGAAATTCTTCAGAAAGCAAAAGAAACTCAAGGAAAACAATTAAGCATTAATATTGAAGATGGAGAATTAAAGGAAATTGACGAATTAAAGGAGTTGATTGACCAAAAATTTGATAACCCAGAAGAAAAGCATTCTCTTTTTTATAACGGAATCCAAAACCTCTTAAAAAAGTATTTACCGAAAGGAAAAGAATTTGCTGAACAAAGAAAGATAATCCACGAAGAAAAATTAATCTTTTTAAATCGAGGAGTAGCATTAAAACCAGACGGAACAAGAGGAAGTGATTCGAGAATGACCTATGCAGAAGATATGAACGAAATGGCTAAACTTATTTCGGATTGGATCTTGACGTCACAAGATTTTGTTGATCTATATTTGAGACTTTATCAGTTAAATGAAAAATATAACTACGGACATCAAATTAATGACGATTCGAGTAAAGCGTTTTTCAATAGAATGAATGAAAAGTAAAGTACTACACATAAGCGGTATATAATTTATGCTCAAAATCGGATTTATTACAAATCGACAAACATTCATTAAAAATATTGCTACGTTGGAAAAATATTTGATTTTCCAGTCGCATGAACCATAAATAAACTCGTTGTGTGCAATTTACGAACAAGCAAATACTAAGAAATTGAGAATATTTAAGAACAGAAATACTTTTTTGAAATTAAGATTATTATTAATATAAACATTAAAAATTAAAACTATGTCAGACAATTTAAAAGCTCCTTTGGGACAAGTTAAAGAAACTAAAATTTATGTAAATACAAAAGAAAATATTTGGAACAAAAAGGAAATTTCTTTTGAAGAATTAGTAAATATAGGCTTCCCAGGCTCTACAAAAAAAGAGTTTGATGTGACTTATATCAAAGGTCATAGTAATCAAGAAGGTGAATTGCTAAATGGAGAAAGTATTCATGTACATCCTGAAATGGAATTTTTAGTAACTCCAACAAATGAATCCTAGTCCTCATATTGAAAAGCTAGCAAATGAATATGATATAGAAATTGTTCAAAACAGATGGCTAATAATTAAACGAGTACCGTATCTAAACAAAGATTTGGAAATTAGGTATGGGGTAATAGCGTCTGATATTGAGATGACAGGAAATGATGTAAAAGTCAACCTATCTAATCATCCTGTCTACTTCGTTGGTGAACAGCCTTATAGAATTGATGGAGTAAAATTAAATCCCAACAACAGCAATAAAGTAGAGTTGTTTCCTGGATTTATGGTTGACTTTTATTTTTCATATAAACTAGATAGACCTTATACAGATTATTATGAAAAAATAAGACATTACGTTCACATTTTTTCAAAACACGCAATAAAAAAAGATCCAAGTGTAACTTTTAATGTTGGATCATTAGCTGTTGTTCCTGATAATTTACCTTTTCAATATTCTGACTGTAATTCAGCATCGCCAGAAGGAAATATCCTTATGCAAAAATTTCTGGAAATGAAAATAGGAATTATTGGATTGGGTGGAACAGGTTCATATATTCTAGATTATATTTCCAAAACCACTGTTAAAGAAATTCATTTATTTGACGGTGATTATCTTCATAATAAAAATGCTTTCCGATCTCCTGGGGCAGTTTCAATAGAGGATTTAAAAAACATTCAGAGAAAAACAGATTATTTTAAAAAGGAATATAAAAGAATACATCAAAACATAATTTCTCATCCTGAATATATTAAACCTGAAAATCTTAATATTTTAGATTCATTATCATTTGTTTTCATCTCCATTGATAAGAGTGAAATAAAAGAAATAATTGTTAAGCATCTTGAGTATAAAAATATAGATTTCATTGATGTTGGAATGGGTATTCAGATTGTTGATGGAGCAGTATTAGGAAAGATAAGGACCACATTAAGTACCGCAGAGAAAAGAGAGCATATCTATGAAAAACAACGGATTAAATTTGGAGAAAACCCCAACAATGAATACTCCAAATTACCCCAAATCGCTGAACTCAATGCACTTAATGCTGCATTTGCCGTTATCAAATGGAAAAAAACAATCGGATTTTACCATGACAGAGATAAAGAATATCATTCTCAATACCTTTTACCAAACAATAAAATATTGAACAATGACTACAAGACTTAATCATGTTTTTATAGATACTATACCCGATGAACTTGAAGAAGGTAAATTATACATTTCTACAAGATTCAGAGTCATAATGCACTCATGCTGCTGTGGTTGCAAAAACAAGGTTGTTACACCATTATCACCAGCAAGATGGAAAATGACTTTCAATGGTAGTTCTATTTCAATATCTCCTTCAATAGGTAATTGGAATTTTGATTGTAAATCTCATTATTGGATACAAAATAGCGAGGTAGAATGGGCTAGAAAATGGTCTGAGAATGAAGTTGCAGAAGGAAAATTGTTTGAAAGAGAAAAAAGAGAGGAACATTTTAAAAAAATAAATAAAGAAAAAGAACCAACTATAGAGGATAATTTAAAAATACCTAATAAAGAACAGGTAAAGCAATCGCTACTTGTAAGAATTAAAAACATTTTCAAAAATTTAAAATAATAACTGCAACACTGGTAATCGTTGCAAAAGCTTAAAAAAAATAAAATTATTAAGGTTACCTATAAATAATGCAGGGCAAACGCACCATTTAAAAATTAAAAAACATTTGTAATCCTCTAAAAATAAATGATTTAATATTTGCTATATAGTTTAAATTTTTGTATATTAATCTGATAATCAACAATTTAACATATATTTTATGGCAAGTAAATTAATAAGTATTTTTAGTCAAATAGAAGACAATAGAAGAGATTTAGGCAAGTTTCATAAGTTAAATGACATCCTTGTTATGGCGATAATCGCAGTGATTTGTGGAGCAGATACTTGGAATAATATTGAAGAATATTGTGAGGCTAAGGAAGAATGGCTTTCTAAATTTTTGAATTTGGAGAATGGAATACCGTCGCACGACACGTTTAACAGAGTAATAAGTTCCATTGACAGTGAGCATTTTGAGCGATGTTTTATAGAATGGGTAAGTGAGTTGATAAAAATTACTGATGTAAAAGAAATAGTGAATATTGACGGAAAAACCATTCGTGGCGCAAAACAACAGGGAAAGAAATCGCCAATTCATATGGTGAGCGCTTGGGCTCACAATAATAATTTAGTTTTAGGTCAGGTAAAAGTTAGTGAAAAGTCGAACGAGATTACCGCAATTCCAAAACTCTTGGAAGTTTTGAGTTTAGAAAATAGCATTGTGACCATTGATGCGATGGGTTGTCAGACTGCTATTGCGGAAAAAATCATTGAAAAAAATGCGGATTATGTATTAGCGGTCAAAAACAATCAAGAACAATTGTTTGAAAATATAGAGGACGAATTTAGATTTTCAAAAGAAAAGGAAATTTTTGAGGATATTGATTTAGGACACGGGCGAATAGAAACCAGAAAATGTAGCGTTCTCTCAAAATTTCAACATATTGAAAATCAAGATAAGTGGAAAAATTTACAATCAATCGTAAAGATAGAAAGCATAAGAGAATTTAAAAACAGTGAAAAAACCAAAGAAGAATCCGTGCGGTATTATATCTCGAGTTTAAAGATTTCAGCAAAAGAATTTCAACACATTATCCGTTCCCATTGGAGCATTGAAAATAAATTACATTGGACATTGGATGTGGCGTTTTTGGAAGATCAGAGCAGAAAAAGAGACAATAACGCTGCCCAAAACTTTTCGGTACTCATAAAAATAGCATTAAATCTACTGAAAAATGAAAAAACCGCAAAAGTTGGTGTCAAAGGAAAACGACTTAAAGCGGGCTGGGATAATCAATATTTGGAAAAACTAATCAAATTATGATGCGTTTGCCCTGATAAATAATGCATTTGATTGACTTTCAATTAAATAATTATTACATTTGATACAAATAAGTACAGACTAAAAAAATTGCATCTTCTGAATTACTTTAAAATACTTAGTTTAAAATTTGCTTTTAATTAAAGAAGTAAATTTTAATTTGAAATTAAAATTGAATAGAAATTACTAAAAAAAGCAAGTTGAATCGGTAAGATTTTGAGCAAGAAAACGGAAAACTAAAAAAGAAAAATTTGAATAAACCGAGAAAGATTTTTGAGTTTTCAATCATTTCGGAATTGAGCAATTGAACGAAAAACCAAAACAGAAAAATTGGAACAAACCGAGAAAGATTTATGATTTTGAGCAAAATGGCGGAATTGAGCAACGAAACGGAAAAACTAAAATAGAAAATTAGAACAAACCGAGAAATATTTGTTAGTTTTATAATCATTTCGGAATTGAGCAACAAAACGGAAATTCTTAAAAACAAAAATTGTAACAAGCTGAGAAAAATTCCAGATTTGGTTTTGAACTAAAGAACAAAATATGAACTAAAAGCAACATTTTGCAACACCTCATAAAATTTATGCTCAAATCCGATTTAGAACAAACTGACAAACATTCAATAAAAATTTGCTACGGCGGAAAAATCTCCGATTTTTACGTGGCGCGAACCATAATTAATGCAAAACCAGTTAGCTACAAGCCGAAAAAACAATAATAACCCAAATGACAAAAGCTTTTTTTATTAATATTTGGCTATTCACTCTGATTCTGATATTAGTTTCATTATCAGTTTGGGGGATTTTCTACATAGAGGATTTAGATTCAAAAATATCTGTTCTTGGAATAGTAGCATTGATTGTTGCTGCGTTTACTTCTGTTATGACTGTGAACATAAATAATAAAAAAACACGAGAAAGAGAATATGAATTACATCTTCTAAAAGAAAAGCAAAAGGTTTGTGAGCACTTTTATAATGCGTTTTTTGAAATTTTTAAAAATGTAAAAAGCAACCGTGATGGACTCACTAAAAAAGCGATTGATGAAATGGCGCTCTTCAAAAAAGCGCTTATGAATTGGGGAAGTGAAAGTTTAATTAAAAAGTATATTGAGTATGAAGACAACCTAGATATTCATAAAGGCAACACTAATGTTATTTTAAATAACGCAGATGATTTTTTAAGAGAAATGCGGAAAGAGCTTGGATTTAAAGATTCAAAGAGTTTAAAATTAATGACTTTGCTATTAACAGCAGAAGCACGAGCGGAATTAGGTCAGTAGCTAGCCGTATATAATTTATGCTTACATTTAAACTAAATAACAAACCGACAAACATTCAATAATATATTGCTACGGCGGAAAAATTTAAGATTTTTAAGGCGCACAAATCTTATAAAAATCAGTTAACGACTATTATGAAAGAAAATATTAAATATATCAAAATGGAAACAATAAAATTCCCAATATCAAATTTAACAGATGAAGAAATTCTTAAAGAATTTGTCAAACGCTTTGAATGTGATGGAGCTGTATTGATTTATATGGAATCAAGTACAGAATATGGATTTGGTAGGTGGAAAAATCCCAACGGTAAGGAATGGGTAAAACATTTATTTAAACACATTAAAAATATAAATCAGTTACATGAACTCAAATTGACATAAAACAAATAAAACTAATATTAATCTAAAATCAATTAATTATGGGAGGCGGTGGTTCTTATTCAAATTACACAAGAAGTATTTCGGAAAACAATAATGATGATGATTGTAGCAAAATCAATTTTTTTACAGAGCTTCAAAATATTCAACCAAATATATCTAGCTATAATGCAAAGGACACTTTAGATGTTAAGCTTGATGCCGCTGAACGAATTTATGCAGAAGGAGAGCATGGAATATGTGGTTATATAACAGCTATTGCTGCAGTTCAATTGATAAAATGTCTTAAAATGGGTAAACAATTTGAAGCAATCATATTGAATGTTTCACCTACTTATTGTCATGTGCAGGTAACTCCAAACTAGAATATGATGTTAAATATAATTGGAGGAAGTTATATTGAGAATTGTGTCGATCCATTTTCAAGTGAGCTCTACGGCTCTGGACTAAGAGCTTCTGCGGCATTATCCAATAAAGGTTTTAAAATTAACTTCCAAAGTTGTATCTGTGAAAAGTTTAAGGGTTTAGCATTATTAAAAAGTAAAACTTTTGGATATTCATGCAATTATACCATAATTCCGCAGACCGTAGAATTTGACTATTATCACCCATTATCTGTTCCGATTTCAAGTTTTAATCAAGTATCTAAAATTTGCAGTATAGACAATAATAGAGAAGGTGATTTCCTATATTATGGAATGGCAGAATCCAATGCTCAAATTAATGGCAATTATGTTGTTTATGACCCGCAAAATCACATAAATTTTAAAGATACGGGATCTACTTCGAAACATTTAGCAGTTATCTTGAATAAAAACGAGGCATTACTACTTTCTAAAGGTGGAAGCGATGATTTGACAACAATAGGCAAAAATCTATTAATTTCAGAGAATGCTGATGTAATTGTAATTAAAAATGGAGTTCATGGAGCCTTAGTTTTTGAAAACCATGAAATTTTTGAAATTCCAGTATTTTATACGAATTATGTTTGGCCAATTGGGTCTGGAGATATTTTCTCAGCTGTATTTGCTTGGAAATGGATCATAGAAAAAGAGTCAGCTTTTAACGCTGCATTTTATGCGTCTAAGAATACTGCACAATATTGTCTGTCAAAACATTTACCAGTAGTATTAGATCCCCAAGGCTCATTGCACCCTTTAGAAATAAAAAGTAGGACTAAAAGTATTTATTTGGCAGGACCATTTTTCTCTATATCGGAAAGATGGCTTATTAACGAATTAAGAAATATTCTAATTAATTTCGGTAATAAAGTATTTTCACCTTTTCATGATGTGGGGATAATCCATTCAGGGTACATAAATGAACAAGCAACAAATATTGCCTCTAAAGATTTGGAGGGCATAATAAAATGTGATACCGTTTTAGCAGTGATTAATGGTCTCGATGTGGGTACTTTTTTTGAAATTGGATATGCAAAATCTCTCAATAAAAAAGTTGTAATCTTAGCTCAAGATATTAAGGAAAAAGATTTAACTATGCTTATTGGGACAGAATGTGAAATTACAGATGATTTTTCAACTGCTATTTATAAAGCTTCATGGTAAGGAAAAATGCACTGATAGTTGTTGGACTTGGTTACGGCGATGAAGGAAAAGGTTTGACCACTGATTTTTTATGTTTAAATAATTCAAAATCACTTGTGATCAGATATAACGGAGGCCATCAGGCTGGACACTGTGTAACAACAAAAGATGGTAAAAAACATATTTTTTCAAATTTTGGAGCTGGTTCATTTAGAAATATTCCAACTTATTGGTCAAGCTATTGCACATTCGAACCGACATCTTTTTTAGAAGAACTCTATCAACTAAATTTTGAACCCAAAATTTATATAGATAAAAATTGCCCTATAACAACTCATTATGACGTCCTCTATAATAGGGCAATTGAAACTACAAAAGGTAATAAAAGAGATGGAAGTTGTGGTGTTGGGTTTGGGGCAACTATTAATCGTCAAAAAACATCCGAAGTTGCATTATTTTTTAGTGATATTCTAAAAATAGAAGTTCTTCAACAAAAATTAAAAGATATAAGAGAATACTATAAAACAAAAATGAACTTAGAAACAGCATTTGAGTTTGACTCATTTTCTCATGATGAAGAAGACTTGTTATATATTAATTCCGTTAATAAATTATATAACCTTATATCTAGAAATATTATAGTTCCAATTTTTGAAAAGGAAGTTTTTTCAGAAATTATGGAATGGAATACTTTTATTTTTGAAGGAGCGCAAGGTATTCTTCTAGATCAAAATTTTGGTATAAATCCTCACATTACCAAAAGTAATACAACATCAAAAAATGCATTAAATATCATTGCTCGACAAACTGGCATAAACTTCGTAATCGAAATATTTTATGTTACTCGAGCATATCAAACACGTCACGGAGCCGGCCCGTTCAGGCTGAAAAGTCAGCACTTTGTTTTAATAAATAATGAGGGCGAAACAAATCTGACGAATGAATATCAAGGTGAATTCAGAACTAATTATTTGGATATTGACATGTTGAATTATGCATTAATATGTGATAATACTTTGTCGAAAGGTATTACTAAAAACTTATTCATTACATGCCTCGACCACTTCAATAGTGAGGATATAATTGTTTTTAAGAACCATAAAAAAGTAAAAATAAACTATAGAGAATTAGCCAATGAACTTTTATGTGATTTTAAGGATGTAAAGTATAGTTTTAGTAATTTTGCAGAGTTTTTAATTTAATAATTATGAGAATATAATTTAACATCACTAAGTTGTTTAAAATTTATGCTCAAATCGGATTTAGTACAAACTGACAAACATTCAATAGAAATATTGCTATGGTGGAAAAATCTTTGATCAATAAGTCGCGCAAATAATAATACAAAAACCGTAATGTACAATTAGAAATGAAAAATAATAGAGGGTTTATTGAGTTAAAAAGTGTTTCAGATTATTGGGAAAAGCTTCTTTTTGACTACCAAGTTTTAAAGAAAAATCCTGAAAATTCATATTACGGATTTAATTTCTTTGTTACAGCATATCATTTATTAGATTGGATTTTCGAGGGGAAATACTCAGACGAGAGAACAGAATTAAACAAAACTCCAGCTTTAAAAATATGCAATCATATTGCAAACGGAGTAAAACATTTTGAACCTAACAGACATGGATCAGTTAAAGAAATAAATAAATTAAGAGTTTATGAAGAGGGAGTGTTTGAGGAAGGAGTATTTGAAAGTCCAATAATGATTCAACTTGGAGATGAATTTAGACCGCAATTAGGCGAGTTCATTTCAATTACTGAATTTTCTGATTATGTAATCGATTTTTGGAAAAATGAATTAAATAATAGGAATCTGATATAAACTGTACACAACATCTTAGAAAATTTTGCTTACATTTAAACTAAATAACGAATTGACAAACATTTAATTAACGATTTGTCACGTACAAGCAAAAAAGAAACCATTTTATGGCACAAAGCCAACCCTATTTGGGTGGAATGTAGCCATTTTGTGGTAGGTATAAACACGTTAGCTGTAATTATGGACATCAACAAAGCAACGTAACTACATTTAAAGACAAACAATTATGATTTACATTTTACCGACAAAGCGAGGAATGGGAGTTGAAATTTGGGGTACTTATGACGACCTCACAAACTTCTATGAAGTAATAGGTAAATTCTGGAATGACGAAAAGTATTTAAACAAAAAAGGTTTTGAAAATAGAGATAAACTGATTAGTAGTTTTTCCTATGAAATTAGGAAAGCAAAAGAAAGCAGTAGATTAAAAAGAAAGACCAGCCATTTTTCACCAGACGAACAAGAATATTTCGGATGCCAACTTTCTTGGGTTCATTTACTTTTTTCGTTGACAGCAATCAAGTTCAATATGCGATACTATGAAACAAATAAGTTTGACATTGCACAAATACTACTTATTGAATTTTGGTTAGAAAAAGCAATGAAAAGCTTTGATAAAGTTACTGCAATGACACTTATCGGCTTTATTGAAGATGGACTTTATGGTGCAAACAACTATATCTATCAATATATGCGAAGCATAAATTTAGATTACTATACGCTTGGCGGCGGTAAACCAGCTTTTAAAAAACTACCTGACTTATTGAAAAAGGGCGTTTTTTTTACTAATGAATACAAGGAGTATGAAAAGTATTTACAGAAGGAGGCAAAGCGATTAAGTTGCGAAATTACAGACCTGGAATTAAGTGACGACAACATAGATTATGAAAAAATAAAGTGGTAACTAAATTACTTTAAGAAAATGAAACTTAGCAAAGACAATTATGTTCTACTCAAAAAAATAAATGATAAAGAACCTCTTTAACCGACAATTCCAAGTCATATAAAGATTGTAGTTTATCCTTGGATATTCCGGAGCATACTGACCCCTCATTGTAAAGCATCAGCACTTGGTAACTCCGGTTAACAATAGTGGAATATAGGGTGTTGATCTTTCAAAAGTGGCACCATTCAAACCGATATCACTGGCACAATTTGATCCGATATATCCAACAAAATGGCATAATATTAAAATATAAAACTACTCTTAACCTACTGTCTCACTATTTTTTAGGTCGTTTTCTTCTTTGTTCTTAGTTAAAACAAGTTTTAACGCATTCATATCATCGCTTACCTTTCGCTCGATGACTTTGGCATAAATTTGCGTTGTTGACAATTTTGTATGCCCTAAAAGCTTGGAAACTGTTTCGATTGGAACACCGTTTGTTAAAGTCACTGTTGTGGCAAATGTGTGGCGTGCCATATGAAATGTAAGGTTCTTTTTGATACCACAAGCTTCTGCAACATCTTTCAAATAGAAATTTAGTTTTTCGTTTGATATCAATGGAAATAACGTTTCTGAAATAATGGTCATTGGATGATTTTCATATTTATCAATCAATTCTTGTGCTTTATCTAATATTGGTATTTTTATGGGGGTTTTGGTTTTTTGACGTTTGGTAATAATCCAATTGCCGCCATCTATCCCTTTATGAATATTGTCTTTTGTTAATTGCATAATATCTATATAACTAATTCCTGTATAGCAGCTAAAAATGAATAAATCACAAACCCTTTGAAATCGCTCAATAGGGCAGTGGTACGTTTCTAAATTTGATAATTCATTTTCTGAAAGAAATTCGCGATGGGTTTTTTCAAAAGTTGATTTCCATCTAATAAAAGGGTCTTTTTGTAACCATTCTAAATGATAGGCTAAAGTTATCATCTTTCGTAAGCGTTGAATATGTTTCATTACAGTATTTTGTCCAATTGCTTTTGGGTGGCCTTTTGGCCAATAGGAGTTTAAAAAACTTTCAAAATCACAAATAAATTTATAGTCTAATTGATTTAGATAAACATCTGTGGTTTTTCTTTTTTGTTCTATAAATTTTGAAATGTAGTTTTCCGTGATTCCAAAATTTCTAATTGTACCGGGGGCCAGGGTATTCTTAATTTTATTTGAATGGTATTCAATTAAGTTTTTAAGTGTTTTGTGATTTTCTCCTTCACCCAAAAAAGTTGATTTTATAAGTTGAGCCGTTACTAATTTTCCTTGATTATCCAAATCTTGACAAGTTTTGAATATTTTAGCTTTCACTTGATCCAGATATAAGTTCAGTAATCGAGCATCTTGACTGTTGCCTTTTGCCTTTGATTTTGATTTATCCCAGGAATCAATATTGATTTTACGCTTTAAACTTATGTTAGTGCGTTTTTGGTTTACAGTAACTCTTGCAAAAATTTCTGCTTCGTTATTTTTTGCACGTGAGGCATTAATCCAAATAAGGATTGAAAAAGTTGAGGATGTCTTCATAGTTGTCGTCTTTTTTAAGTTAAACTTTGTTTAAGACGAAAGTCAAATCAACTATGGTTTTTTGGTCTTTTGGTCAACATTGTTGACCGCGAAAATTTTTGTTGACCGATTTGTTGACCAAATATATGAAATTAAATCATACATTATGATGGTCTCAAAAATAAAAATCCTTGTAAAACATAAAGTTTACAAGGATTTGGTTTTAAATGTACTAAACATTGGTGACCTCGACTGGATTCAAACCAGTAACCTCTTGAGCCGTAATCAAGTGCGCTATTCAGTTGCGCCACGAGGCCATTTTGAGGGTGCAAATATACTGTTTTTTGCGTATTTACAAACTATTTTTTGTAACAAAATATCGCCATCCAATAATCGCCATTTGCCATTTTTTGGCTTTTGCCATATCCAATCGCTTTTTGGTAAAGCTTGGAAGCAAAATCTTATTAAGATTGCCTAAAATTTTGAATAATTGTTTTTTCATAAAGCAAAAATAGGAATTTATAAAATATTTCAAAGCAAAGAAACTTGTTTTGGCCTGTTTGAAGTAAATAATTAAATGGTTTGTTTCTTAATTTGGTAAAAATGAGGGTCAAGAAGTCGTTAAGTCGCTTTTTTTGGATTTAAGATCACTTTATCTGTATATGTCAAATGATTTTTTAATAAATAATTTTAGATAAAATCATTGGAAAATATATTTTGAACTCATTTAAACTTTTTTCT
>DPCK01000015.1 GCA_003516285.1 Lutibacter sp.
ATTCCCACCACGTTAACCACACGAATCCAGGGCGCTTTAGCCGGATCATCCTTTACAAAAAGAATGTTAAATTCATCATCAAGATGTATATCGAGCCTATTGGAAATTTCTTCGGAAATGAGCACTTCGTTGGCAACTTCTTTAGAAAAATTGGGCAATCTTCCTTTGGTGAGGTATTCTTTAAAAAAAGTCCAGTCATACTCCTGCCCCACGCCTTTAAAAATGATGCCTTCAAAATCAGTTTTGGTTCTGATAATACCCGCTTTGGTGGCAAACACCTGTACATTTTTGATGCCGTCTATAGTTGCGAATTTCGGATAAAATTCCTGTTTTTTTGAAACTGGATTTAAAGTAATCTCCGAATTGTTGTCGTCAAAATTCGTAATTTGTATGTGTCCGTTAAATCCTGATAATTTTTCGCGAATCTTTTGCTGAAGTCCGATACCCGTAGCCACGGAAACCATCATAATAACCATCCCCATTGCAATGGCGATAATGGCGATTTTTATTATCGGTGATGAAATGCTACTTTTGTATTGCTTTGCGGCAATAATGCGTTTTGCAATAAATAACTCGTAATTCAATTGATCTATGATTTCTATACGGTTCAAAAATACATATTTCTTCTCGGTTTTTCTGATGTTTTTTTGTTTGAATTCCTGCTCGGCAAAAAATCAGGCCACGAATCATAAACCTGATTCAAAAGTTATGGCACAAACCCAACCTCAGGAAATTGTGGTTGGCGCAAACAATATGGCTGCTTACTTACCTTTATTGAAAGGTAAAAATATAGCGATTGTAGCCAATCAAACCAGCGTTATCTTCAAAAATAATGGTTATACACATTTGGTGGATTCCCTGCTTTCTTTAGGCATTAATATCACAAAAGTATTTTCTCCGGAGCACGGATTTAGAGGCGCTGCCGATGCCGGCGAAACCGTGACTGATGGCTTTGATTTAAGGACAGATTTGCCTATTGCTTCTTTGTATGGCAAAAACAAAAAGCCTTCCAGTGATCAACTTAATGGAATTGAACTGATAATTTTCGATATTCAGGATGTTGGAGTGCGATTTTACACCTATACCTCTACCCTCCATTATATGATGGAAGCCTGCGCAGAAAATGGTATTCCGATTGTTGTACTGGATCGGCCAAATCCGAATGGGCATTATATTGACGGACCAACGTTAAAAATTGAACATAAAAGTTTTTTAGGAATGCATCCTGTTCCGTTGGTTTACGGAATGACCATTGGAGAATATGCGAAAATGATCAACGGAGAACAGTGGTTAAAAAATAAGGCAACGGCTAATTTAACAGTAATTAATTTAAAAAACTACACGCATCAAAGTGAATATTCACTGCCCATTAAGCCTTCTCCCAACCTGCCAAACGACAAGGCTATTAATTTGTATCCGAGTTTGGGTTTTTTTGAAGGCACCATCATTAACGCCGGAAGGGGAACTGAAAACCAATTTCAGCAATATGGCGCACCATTTTTTCCGAAAACAGCGTTTAGTTATACACCGCAACCCAATGATGGCGCAAAATTTCCAAAACATTTAGGAAAAATATGTTATGGCGTAAATTTAAAAAATACGAAAAAATTAAGTAGTGTTAACATTGCTTGGCTTATAGACGCTTATTCCAAAACGCCGACATCTGAAGCATTTTTTGGCGCCACATTTACGGCCCACGCAGGAACCACCGAACTTGAAATCCAAATTAAAAACGGAATGCCCGCTGAAAAAATTCGGGCTTCTTGGCAGCCCGAAATTGAAGCATTTAAAAAAATAAGGTCAAAATATTTGTTATACGAATGATATTCAAACAAAATTTTGGCGATTGCCGTCGACCAATATCTCAAAAAAAAAGCCTGTTTTCAAATTATTGCAAATCTTAAGGTTTCCTTCTGTTTATTGTGAATTATTTTGATTTTATACACCTGCAAACAAGCCTGCTTCTAACAATCCGACACTTATTTCTTTATACATCTAATTGATTGCCACTGCCTTGAAAAATTACCAAATCGAAGAATGCTAATTTTTGATTAATACACAATCTTTTAATCCCTTATAAAAATCAAATTAAATCACCTATTTTACAAATTGGGACATTTTACGCTTTTTTACCCTTAAAATTGATCTTTAAAAAGCCATTATTTTACTTTTTTTTACATTTTTTTTGACCTGTTTTACAAACAAATGGTATGTTTTTATAAATAAATGGTAAATTTTTTTAAGATTAAAAACCCGGTGTTTACTGATAAAATGATGTATATTTCAAACAAATGGTAAGTTTTTTACAACAAATGGTAAATTTTTTACATAAAAAGTTTGTTTATTAAATTATTATTCCTAGATTTGTATCATAAGAAAGCAAAAAACCAAAACCCCGAAAACAAAAAAAAATACAATAACCCCAAAACCCAAAAAAATAAATCAACCCTAAACGCTTAAAAAAAAATTAACCCCTAACCCCAAAAAAATGAAAACTTATGCCCCAAAATTACTCGCATTAATTCTTTTAACTACCTTATTATTTTCCTGCGCAAAAGAAGAAGACGGTGTTTACTTCAATGAAAACAGCGAAGTTGTTAACGCCAAAGTTAATTATTCAGCGATGGAATCCGAAATCGTTAGTCTGGTAAACGCACACAGATCAAGTTTAGGCCTAAACACCTTAAGCACTTTAAACATTGTTTCGGGCGTGGCAGACGGCCATACCAATTATATGATTGAAGTTGGCCAAATTAGCCACGACAATTTTGCACAAAGAGCCCAAACCTTAATGACTGAAGCTGGTGCAAAAACAGTGGGCGAAAATGTAGCTTACGGATTTAACACTGCTGAAGGTGTGGTTAAAGGCTGGTTAAACAGCGAAGGCCACAGAAAAATTATTGAAAATGCAGATTATACCCACTTCGGGATATCTATGGAAAAAAGCAGTGATAACAGAAATTACTTTACAAATATTTTCATAAAAAAGTAACCTAAAAACATATACAATTCCCCACACCAAACGGAAGTTAATTTTTAAACCCCTAAATTAAACAAAGATGAAAGCAACACAATTACAAGAAATCGAAAGTATCAACTTTTTAAAAGTTGTGAATAACAGTCTAACCAATTCAACTGATTTAACTAAAAAAGCGAACCGAATATACATCAATACTATGATGCCTGGTTTCAATTATATCAACCAATTTGGTGAAGTTGTTACGCCACATAGATGCGCTTTACTTTAAAATTCCAAATACATAGTTAAAATATTAATCCGCGTTGTCCCCACAACGGTTTAATCAAGAGTTGTCCCCACAACGGTTTTATTTTGAAAAAAACAGTAAAAATTAAGTTCATTATATAAAATAATAATCAATGTCCCCACAACGGTTTTATAATTAAAAGCATAAAAATGGTTGTCCCCACAACGGTTTTAAAATTCAAATTTTCATTTATTAAATCCATATAATTTGTTGTTCTGCAACAGGTGTTCCAATTTGAGATCTAAAGATCCATAACCTATCAAAGCAATCCTGTTAAAATCAGTATTGTCTTAAAAAACTGGGAAGCTACTAAAATATCGATTGTAAGGGGTTACAAGCGGTATTACTGGCTTCCCTTTCTTCATTAAAACAACCATAACAATTAACCAGTAATTGCTTAGAAGTGGGATTTTAGTTTTGCCTCTTCCCTAAAGGGAGTCAAAAATTCTGTTAAAACACAATCACAAAAGTGGAAAAAATAATGACTTCAAACAATCAAACGATTTTCCCACGGAGACGATCACTGCATCCAGATGAAGTGGGGTTGAAAGGAAAAAATTAAACACCTAAAAATAAACATTTAAACAATTTTTAAAGTGGCAATTTTTTTTTCAATGCTTCCACAATGTTGTAGACGGCCGGACAGATTTCCGTATTTTTCATCGTTAAATCGGTGAGCTGGATAAATTTGCGTCGATTGGTATGCGGGTATTCATTGCAGGCTTTTGGCCGAACATCATAAATACTGCACATATTGTCGTTCAAATCCAAAAAGGAACAAGGGGAAGTTTTTAACACATAAAAATCGTCTTGATCTCTTTCCAAATACGCAGTAATAAATTGATATTCCTTCATATTTACATACTTGGCAATGCGCTGGATGTCCTTCTCGGTAAATATAGGGCTAGTGGTTTTACAGCAATTTCCGCAGGTTAAGCAATCCGTTCGTTTAAACTCACTGTTGTGCAATTCCTGCACCACAAAATCCAAATTGTTGGGCGTACGCTTTTTCAATTTTTCAAAATACTTTTTGGTTTCCAGGTGTTTTTCTTTCGCTAAACCCGGTAATTCTTTTAAAAACGCTTCCATTTATTTAATTTATTGGCAAAAATACAATTTAAACTTTTAAAAATTATCGTACTTTTGCTCCTTAACAGATTTCAGCAAAATAAGATGCAAAACAGTTTACAACAAGCCATAAAAAAAGGGTTCAAAGAAATATTTGATGTCGTTGTGGATTCGGTGGAATTTCAGGCAACTAATAAAGATTTTGCTGGGGATATCACCGTGGTTATTTTTGCGCTATTACGTTACATCAAAGGAAATCCTGTGGAAATCGGTACCAAACTGGGCAACTATTTAAAAGAAAATGTGCAGGAAGTCAAAGATTTTAATGTGGTAAAAGGCTTTTTGAATCTGGTGATTTCTGATGAATTCTTCCTGAATGCATTCAATGAAATTTACAATACGCCAAACTTCGGATTTGTAACACAGAATCCCGCAGAAAAAGCTGTAATGGTTGAATATTCTTCCCCAAATACGAATAAACCGCTGCATTTAGGGCATATCAGAAATAATTTATTGGGCTATTCCGTGGCCGAAATTATAAAGGCTTCCGGGAAAAAAGTTTATAAAACACAAATCATCAACGACCGTGGCATCCATATTTGTAAAAGTATGCTGGCCTGGCAACGTTTTGGCAATGGCGCAACGCCGGAAAGCACCGGCTTAAAAGGCGATAAACTGGTAGGAAACTACTATGTGGCCTTCGACAAAGCTTATAAAGAAGAAATTGCTGAATTATTATCAGCTGGAAAAACCGAAGAAGAAGCAAAAAAACAAGCACCAATTTTATTGGAAGCCCAAGAAATGCTGCTTAAATGGGAAGCCGGAGATGAAGCAGTCGTTTCTCTATGGAAAACAATGAACCAATGGGTTTATAATGGTTTTGAACAAACTTATGCCACGCTTGGGGTAGATTTCGATAAAAATTATTACGAAAGCCATACCTATTTGTTGGGAAAAGATGTGGTAACTATCGGACTTGAAAAAGGTGTTTTTTACAAAAAAGAAGATGGCTCAGTTTGGATCGATTTAACCGCCGATGGTTTGGATGAAAAAATTGTGTTGCGATCGGATGGAACAGCAGTTTATATGACCCAAGATATTGGTACCGCCATTGAGCGTTTTAAAGATTTTGACTTAAGTGAATTGGTCTATACGGTTGGAAATGAGCAAGATTACCATTTTAAAGTGTTGTTTCTGATTCTGAAAAAACTGGGTTTTGATTGGGCAGAAAACTTACACCATTTGTCGTATGGTATGGTAGATTTGCCAAGCGGAAAAATGAAATCGCGTGAAGGAACCGTGGTAGATGCCGATGATTTAATGGAAGAAATGGTGGACACCGCCAGAAATATTTCGCAAGAATTGGGGAAACTAGAAGGCTATTCCAAACCCGAAAAAGAGGCGCTTTATAAAATAATCGGTTTGGGTGCCTTGAAATACTATATTTTAAAGGTCGATCCAAAAAAACGCATCTTGTTCGATCCCGAAGAATCTGTCGATTTTAACGGAAATACTGGTCCGTTCATCCAATACACCTATGCCCGAATTCAATCCATCATCAGAAAAGCCGATTTTGATTTTTCAGGAGAAATAACAGCAATTTCCTTGCACGAAAAGGAACGGGAATTGATCAAACAAATTCAGCAGTTTCCTGAAATCATACAAAATGCGTCCAAAAACCACAGTCCGGCTTTAATCGCAAATTACACCTACGACTTGGTAAAAGAATACAATTCGTTGTACCAAAGTCTGCCCATTTTAGGAAGCGAAAACGAAAACGAAAAAATACTGAGAACACAACTTTCATCAAAAGTTGGTGAAATTATTAAAGCCGCTTTTAAATTATTGGGGATTGAAGTTCCGGAAAGGATGTAAAGCCCCCTAACCCCCGAAGGGGGAATTGATAATTGATCATTAAGATGTTGAAAACTAAGGATCTAGATTAGAAAATATAGAGAAAAGACTAAAGGAAAAAATTAGTCAATTTAGAAGGTGAGAATAAATAAAGAATGAATTAAACCTCTAATAACAGCATTTGCGTTAGGGATTGCAGTGAAAATCCTTTTTTGATTCGCCCTTTTGGTGAATCAAAAAAGATTGTAACGAAAAGCCCGCCTGCCTTATCGGCAGGAACGCCCAAAATAACGTTCTATAAATTGCTGTTCTTATTAGAATTAAGCCATAAAAAATAAAAAGTGCAGTTTTATGTTCACAGACAACTGCTAATAAATAAACGATTAAACAAATAAAACATGAAATACGACATCATCATTTTAGGAAGTGGTCCGGGAGGATACGTAACCGCAATTAGGGCATCACAACTGGGTTTTAAAGTTGCTATTGTTGAAAAAGAAAATTTAGGCGGCATTTGTTTAAACTGGGGTTGTATTCCAACCAAAGCCTTGTTAAAAAGTGCCCAGGTTTATGACTATTTAAAACATGTGGATGAATATGGATTAAAAGCTAAGTCCATCGACAAAGATTTTGGGGCCGTGATCAAACGCAGCAGAAATGTGGCTGACGGTATGAGCAAAGGCGTTCAGTTTTTGATGAAAAAGAATAAAATTGACGTTATAGACGGTTTCGGAAAACTGAAAACCGGCAAAAAACTGGATGTGACCGATGCGGAGGGAAAAGTGACTGAATATAGTGCCGACCATATTATTATCGCCACTGGTGCACGTTCCCGCGAATTGCCAAGCTTGCCTCAGGACGGAAAAAAAGTAATTGGCTACCGAGAAGCGATGACCCTGCCTTCACAACCAAAAAAAATGATTGTAGTGGGTTCAGGCGCTATCGGTGTTGAGTTTGCCCATTTTTACAATGCGATGGGAACAGAAGTAACCATTGTGGAATTTTTGCCAAATTTGGTGCCACTTGAAGATATAGACGTTTCCAAACAGTTTGAACGCTCATTTAAAAAATCAGGTATAAAAGTGATGACCAGTTCTTCAGTGGAATCTGTGGATACTTCAGGGACTGGTGTTAAAGCAGTGGTGAAAACCAAAAAAGGAGAGGAAATCTTGGAAGCCGACATTGTGCTTTCTGCTGTTGGAATAAAATCGAATATTGAAAATATCGGATTGGAAGAAGTGGGAATTGTGACAGACAGAGACAAAATCATTGTGAATGATTTTTATCAAACCAATATTCCTGGCTATTACGCCATTGGTGATGTTGTCCCGGGTCCTGCCCTAGCGCACGTTGCTTCTGCAGAAGGCATTACCTGCGTTGAAAAAATTGCAGGTTTGCACACCGAAGCCATCGACTACGGAAATATTCCGGGCTGTACCTATGCAACGCCTGAAATTGCCAGCGTTGGATTGACAGAAGCGCAAGCATTGGAAAAAGGTTATGAACTGAAAATTGGAAAATTCCCATTTTCTGCCTCCGGAAAAGCAAAAGCTGCCGGAACGCCTGACGGTTTCGTAAAAGTAATTTTCGATGCAAAATATGGAGAATGGTTGGGTTGTCATATGATTGGCGCCGGCGTTACCGATATGATTGCTGAAGCTGTTTTAGGAAGAAAACTGGAAACAACAGGCCACGAAGTCTTAAAAACCATCCATCCGCATCCAACAATGAGTGAAGCTGTTATGGAAGCCGTTGCCGATGCGTATGGCGAAGTGATTCATTTGTAGTATCAACGTTATACGTTAAATGTTAAATTATTAAATATTATTTTTAAAAAAGACAATTTTTTTGAATTAAAAATTGTCTTTTTTTATGGTAAAATTTTGCCTGAAACTTGAAACGTTAAACCAACAAACAACTTATTTTGCCTTCATTTATATTTTATTATATTTGCGGTTATCGTCAGTTATAAAAAAACCAATGACTATGAAAACTTATAAAATTATGTTATTTTTTGTTTTGACAATTTCATTTTCTTGTAAAGAAGAAAAACCAAAACCAATATTACAAGAAAACAATGCAACCGCTTCTGTGAAGCATTATATTTGCGCCAATAAATGCGAAAATAGCGGCAGCGATGTTGCAGGCGCTTGTCCGGTCTGCAAAAATCCTTATTTGCACAATGATGCTTTTCACGCGCAGGATTTATTAAAAAACGGGCCGCTAAATGTCCCTACCAACATTCAGGCTCCGGCAGCCAACACTCCTGCAGCGCCATCTCCCGCTCAAAATGCCAAAGGAATTTATCATTACACTTGCACAAAAGGTTGCTATGGCGGATCCGGCACCGCTTCTAATTGCACAAATTGCGGAGAACAATTGGCACACAACCAAGCGTATCACAACTAGAAAATAAAAAATTATGGCATTTTCCTTCTTAAATCTTTTAAAACCAAACAAAAACACCATCAATATTGCCGAAATAATTTCTGAAATTGATTTCAAAGGCGGCACAAAATACGCTGAAAACGGCAACAATACCGTCTATTTGGATATTGAAGAATTGGGCGGATTTCCTTTTATCAAAACCATTATCATTGGTGATTTCTCCATCAAGATAAAACGAACTGGCTGTACGTTATCTTTTATTTTTGAAAATGATTCTTTGGTTTTGAGTTCAGACAATAATGATGTTGAATCCAATCAAATTAAAAATACACCAGCCTATTATACGGAAATAGATTTTGAATTAACCGAAGAAGAATCGGTAAAAATAATTAATGAAAAGGTGCTTGAAATTCAGTATTCGTTTAAGGACAAGATATTGGCTTTTAAACCAATTGCTACTCAAATTCAATAATAGTAAACTCAAATTTCAACGGATCTGTATTTTTTATTAAGGTTGGAATTAAGTCTGCTCCAATTAATTCATAAAATGCAGAAAAATTTTGGTTGCGTTCCTGCAGACTTTGGTTGGGAAACAATTCGTTTTGCACTTCCTTAATACGATCGACCAAACCAGAAAGTTTACGCTTTTCCGCCTTCAACAATCGTTTTTCTAAATTAGCCAATCCGTTTAGTTGCTTTTTTTCTTGTGCATTTACGGCACCTAAAAAGGTACTGTCTGTTTTTTTGGCAAGCTCCTTTAAATCGGAAAATTGTTGCTGCAAGGAGTTTTTTTGTTCAGAAAAATCTATTTTTATTTCAGAATGCTCCTTAATGACCTTAGCAATTAAGGTTTCTTGTTTGGAAAAAATTTCNNACCAAAATTGGAAAAGTCACATTTACAGCGTTGAAATAATTTTTAAGCTGAAACCAATACGCCAACTCTCCGCCTCCTCCAATATAAGCCAAGTTTGGTAACACAATTTCCTGATAAAGCGGACGCATTATTACATTTGGGCTAAAACGATTGGGATGTTCTTCAACTTCCTTCAGCATTTCATTTTCAGAAAAAGTGAGATTCGTATTGTTAATTGTAAAATGATTTTTCTCAAAAATAATGCGTTCCCTGATGTCATCTTTCAAGTAAAATAAGTTAATTTCTCTCGGATTTACCTGAATTTTATATTCGGCTGACAAAAGCTGATCCGTTTTTGAAACAATATTGAAAGAAGTGTTTTGAAGCAATTCCTGTTTCACAAAAGGCACAAACTGTTTTTTTAATTTTACATCATCTCCATCAACAATGACCAAACCATAAGCTCCAAAAAGTTTATTTACCAAAAAGCGCGTAGCTCCTGCCAAATTACCGTTTTTTAAATAGGTATTTTTAAACAATTCGCGTAGTTCCTCGGCATTTTTGGAAGTTCCCAAAAGGGAAGAAAATTCATTAAAAACAGCATCAAATCCGGTTGTTTTTAATCGGCCCACAGCGCCGCCACTTTCTGTGTTCCAACTGATTTTTGTGTTGTTGACATTGATATAGTGTATTTCTTCAAAATCGTGATCTTCCGTTGCCATCCAATACACCGGCACAAAATTTTGTTGCGGAAATTCTTTTTTCAACCTTACAGCTAAGTTTATGACAGTTACAATTTTATACAAAAAATATAAAGGTCCGGTAAAAATATTCAATTGATGTCCGGTAGTCACCGTAAATGTATTTTCATTCAAAAGCAACTCCATATTTTGAGCCGATTCATCTGAAATGATGGTATTTACATATTGTTGTTTCAGCGCATCGCTCAATAATTGTCTCGATGGTGCTGAAAACGCCTTTTTTTTGGCTTCAATCTGATTTTTAAATCCGGAAACATCTGGAAAATTTCCATAAAATTCTGAAAATTCGGATTTTTTATCCAAATAATCACAAATTAAATTTGAAAAATAACCGGTAGCTGAAAAAGGAATATGGTTAACACTCATTCTCCTTTTTTATTTTTTCTGAAACAATGTATATACATATTCTCTTGTATTTCCTGAAGGTTGCGTGTAGGTAAAATTAAATGATTTCAGCAATTCAAAATCGCTTCCCAATCGTTCTTGCAGCATTTCTTCATTGTAATTAAATACGTCCAATCCGCTGCACTTTTTAGCGCCCTCTAAATTAAACTCAGCCAAAATTACGAATCCTTTTGATTTTAAAACGCTTTTCAGCAAATCAAAATAGGCTTTTTGATCCTTTTCTTGCGTAAAAAAATGCAACACCGCCCTGTCGTGCCATAAATCAATGTTTTTTAATTTCAATAATTCATCAGGATTGGTTAAATCATTCACAATAAATTTAATTTGTGCATTTTTAGGGATCAATAAATTGTTTTTCAATTCGGCTAAAGCCACTGAAGAAATATCATTTACCACTAAATTTTCATAACCTTTTACCAACAATTCCGAAATTAAAGTGGTTGCGCCGGCGCCGGCATTAAAAATGAAAGCCTCTTTTGGCAAGTTACAGGCTTCTATCAATTTAATAGAAGGAGCTGGATTTTCTTCATACCAACCTAAGCTGGTTATGGCCGATTTTTGATAGGCCGCATTCCAATGTTTTTCGAAATCGAATCTTGTTTTATCTTCTTTAACAGAATTTTCGTTCATTTTACTACTGATATTATTTTATAAAAGTAAGCTATTAAGCTCGTTTGTCGAAATATCCTGAAAAATCTAACAATATTTTAACGAATAAAATTCGAAACTGCAAAAAGGCAAATAAAAGCAATAAAATTGGCTTAAAATTGGCTGAGAATTCTAGACTTATCAATCTAAGATGATGTTTAAACTGTCCTAAAAATTGAATTTATTTAATTACATTTAGCCTTTTAATTTTTTGATCAATGAAAAATCTCTTTTTTTTAATTATTGTTATTTCTGCGTTGTCGATTTCTACAAATGCCCAAACCCTTAAATCTCCAGCTGAATTTTTAGGGTATGAACTTGGCTTCCAATACACAAGGCATCATAAATTGGTGGATTATTTTGCTTATGTGAGCGAAAATTCAAAAAGTATGCAGCTTGAAAAATATGGAGAAACTTATGAACAACGGCCTTTGTATGTTTCTTATATTTCTTCGGAAGAAAACATCAAAAATCTGGAAACGATACGCGAAGACAATCTAAAAAGAACAGGGATTTTAAAGGGAAACCCAACCACGGAAATTGCGATAATATGGCTGAGTTATAACGTACACGGCAACGAAACATCAAGTTCTGAAGCCGCTATGCAAACATTGTACGAATTAGTCACAAAAAAACAGGATTGGCTTAAAAACACCTTGATTATTATAGATCCTTGTTTAAATCCGGACGGGCGCGATCGCTATGTGAACTGGTACAATGAAAATAAAAGCCTCCCCTTCAATCCAAATCCCGAAACTACAGAACACCAAGATCCTTGGCCGGGAGGAAGAGCAAATCACTATTTGTTCGATTTAAACAGGGATTGGGCTTGGGCAACACAAATTGAAACGCAACAGCGTTTAAAAATCTACAATAAATGGATGCCGCAAGTGCACGTTGATTTTCACGAACAAGGCATCAACAGTCCGTATTATTTTGCGCCAGCCGCAGAACCCTTTCACGAAATTATCACACCTTGGCAACGAGATTTCCAAACGCAAATAGGAAAAAACAATGCCAAATACTTTGATAAAAACGGATGGGCTTATTTTACCAAAGAACGGTTTGATTTGTTGTACCCAAGTTATGGCGACACTTATCCAACTTATATGGGTGCGATTGGAATGACCTATGAACAGGCTGGAGGCGGAAGAGGCGGATTGGGCGTCACTCTTGAAAACGAAACCATTCTTACGTTAACTGACAGGGTGGAGCATCACTTTACCAGCGGAATTTCCACTGTAGAAATGACTTCAAAAAATGCCCCAAAACTAATTGCCGAATTTGAAAAGTTTTTTGACAATTCCAACCTAAAATACAAAAACTATATTTTAAGGGGTGATTCAGAGAAAATAACAAAACTGAAAGCATTATTTGACGCCCACGAGATTGAAAGTTTTACTTCAGAAGGAAAAAAAGTGACTGCGTATGATTATGATACCAAAACCAGAAAATCTGTTGAAACTTTAAAAACCGACTTGATTGTTTCTGCCCTTCAACCAAAAGGAAAAATGGTTACTGCGCTGTTAGAGCCTGAAACCAAATTATCGGATTCCGTAACCTACGACATTACTGCGTGGAGTTTGCCATTTGCTTACGGGTTGCAAGGATTTGCTTCAGAAACGGAAATTCTTTTTAGGGAAAACAGCCATCTTCAACCAACTATTTTTAGCAATACCATAAATAAAGAAGCTTTTGCATATATCTGTAAATACGGTGAAATTTCCGATGTGCAATTGTTGGGAGATTTATTGGAAGCAGGTTTTAATGTTCGTTTTAGCAATGCAGCGTTTACTGTTGAAGGAAATAAATATACCAAAGGATCTATAATCATGATGCGAGGCGAAAATAAAAAAATCCAAAATTTTGATGAAACTCTTTTCCAAATCACCAACAAATTGAATAAAAAAATGACTGCCGTAAAGTCGGGTATGGTTGATACCGGTTTTGATTTTGGTTCTGGAAATGTGGCCCTAATCCGCAATAAAAAAGTGGCCGTTTTATCTGGTGAAGGCACTTCCACTTTAAATTTTGGGGAGATTTGGCATTTTTTCGAAACGGAACTAAAATATCCGCTTCACGTTTTAAATACCAGAAACTTTAACAGATTGAATTTGTCCCAATATGATGTATTAATTTTACCGGAAAATTATTCGGCAGATAAAGAGACCTTGGCACTGATTTCCTCCTATATCACCAATAAAGGAACCTTAATTGCGATTGGAAATTCAGTTTCAAATTTCGCCGACAAGGAAGGTTTTTCATTGAAAAATAAAGAAAAAAAGGACAGTTTATCTGTTAAAGTTAATACCGAATCATACGATCAATGGGAACGGCAAGATTTGAAAAAAACCATTAGCGGCAGTATTTTTAAAAGTAAAGTTGATCCTACCCACCCGCTTGCTTTTGGTTATTCCGATTTTTATTACAGCTTAAAATTAAGCGGCACTTCCTACAAATTGCTGGAAGAAGGTGTTAATGTTGCTTATTTTCCTGAAAACACAAAAAATTATTCCGGATTCGCAGGGTCGGAAGCATTAAAAAATATACCGAATTCATTGTTGTTCGGAGTCGAACATAAAGGAAAAGGAAAACTCATTTATATGGTGGACAATCCGCTTTTCAGATCATTTTGGCAAAACGGGAAACTGTTTTTTGCCAATGCGGTTTTTTTAAATTAGCAAAAAAGCTGTTCGATATGAATTTCGAACAGCTTTTTTTTGGAATGACAGTTTTAAACCTAAATTCAATAATCTCATCTCAATCAACCAAAGATACACCGTTTAAATCGGTGGTCAGCACATCGCTCATATAATCCAAATAAGGTCGCATTGCCACAAAAGAGGAGGTAACTTCCCTCAAAAAGTTTGGCGCTAACACTTCTTCATCCGTAAATTCACGCGTCACAATAAATTGCTTTAGCCTTATTAAATCGATGTTCGGGTGATTTTTATCAAAACCTCTCGGTGCCGATTTTACAGCTTCACCTTTTAATTTTTCAAAATGTTTCTTAAAATCGGCCGTGTTTACAATCGCTCGAATTTCTGAAGCATCCGTTTCAAATTCTTTTCTGATGCGAACCAAATCTTCCTTATTCGGTTCCCAAAATCCGCCAGCCAAAAAACTTTCTCCCGGACAGATATGCAAATAATATCCGCCGCGTAATTTGTTCGTTGCCCGCGTAAATTGTCCGCCAAAATGAGATTTAAAAGGCAGTTTGTCTTTTGAAAATCGCACATCTCTATAAATCCTGAATATCTTTACGCTTTCAATAAGGTCGGTTGCTTTTAAATGCTCCATGACAGAATTATAAAAAGTTTTAACCTTTTTTTGTTCCGCTTCAAATGCTGATTTATTTGCATTAAACCATTCTCTATTATTATTTTGTTTGAGTTCCTTTAAAAAATCCAAAGTAGATTTTGAGATTGATTCCATTATTTAAAAGTATTGAATATTAAAATTAAAAATCTAAAATCATTTATGCCTGTTTTCCAAAACCTTCACAATATCTTTCAAAGTAAATCCTTTTGCCTGCAGTAAAATTAAATAATGAAAAAGTAAATCGGCGCTTTCATTTACAAATAAATCATCGTTATCATCTTTCGCTTCGATCACCACTTCAATGGCTTCTTCACCCACTTTTTGGGCTATTTTGTTGATTCCCTTTTCAAACAGGGAAGTAACATAACTTTTTTCAGAATTGCCTGCTTCTCTCCTATTTTTAATTATTTCTTCCAGCTGTGACAAAAATCCGAAAGTTGCATCGTTTTTTTCTCCCCAGCAAGTATCCGTGCCTTTATGGCAGGATGGGCCAACAGGATTCACCTGGATGAGCAAGGTATCCTGATCGCAATCATTTTGTACGGAAACCACATTTAAAAAATGGCCGCTTTCCTCGCCTTTTGTCCACAACCTGTTTTTTGTTCTGCTGAAAAAAGTCACTTGGTTCGTTTCAATTGTTTTGTCAAACGCTTCCTGATTCATATATCCCAACATCAATACATTTTTTGTGATTGCATCTTGAATGATTGCAGGAACCAATCCGTCGCTATTTTTATTAAAATCTAAAATCATAATTTTTTGAATTTTTAAAGTCGAATTTGCATATAAAACAGCTAAATTCGTATTGCTATATTGTTATTTTTAAGTTCCTTTTTTAAATCCATAATGTCAATTTCCTTGAAATGAAATACGCTAGCAGCCAAAGCTGCATCAGCTTTTCCATCTATAAAAGTTTCAACAAAATGTTGCATATTTCCAGCGCCTCCCGAAGCGATAATCGGAATGTTCACCAAGGTACCCAATTTGGCCAGGGCTTCATTGGCAAATCCGTTTTTTGTGCCGTCGTGATCCATCGAGGTAAACAAAATTTCACCGGCGCCACGTTGTTCCACTTCTTTTGCCCAATCAAATAATTTAATGTTTGTTGGCACTTTTCCGCCCACCAAATGCACGATCCATTCTCCGTCAATTTGTTTTGCGTCAATGGCAACAACGATGCACTGACTTCCAAATTTTGCTGCCAATTCATTGATTAATAGGGGATTTTTAACTGCGGAAGAGTTGATGGAAACTTTATCTGCACCAGAATTCAACAACAACTCCACATCTTCAACAGATGAAATTCCGCCGCCGACCGTAAATGGAATATTCACTTTCTCGGCAACCCGCATCACCAACTCAGCCAATGTTTTTCGTTTTTCTTCAGTTGCCGAGATATCTAAAAATACTAATTCATCCGCGCCGTTTTGTGCATAAATCGCTGCCAATTCCACCGGATCTCCAGCATCGCGTAAATCTACAAAATTAACGCCTTTTACAGTTCTTCCGTTTTTGATATCCAAACAGGGAATAATTCTTTTTGTTAACATCTTAATTGTTTAAAATAAAATTTTCCAACTCCTTCATACTGATTTTGTGTTCATAAATTGCTTTTCCTATTATGGTGCCTTCACAACCCATTTCCGCAAGTTTTGGCAATTCTGCAAAGGTTGAAATCCCTCCTGAAGCGATCAATTTTATGTCATTTATTTCTAAAAGAATTTTCTTATACAACTCAAAACTCGGACCTTCAAGCATTCCGTCTTTGGCAATATCGGTACAAATTACGTACTGAATTCCTTTGTTTTGATAATTCTTGATAAACGGAATCAAATCTTCCTTGGAATCTTCCAGCCAGCCGGAAACCGCTACTTTTTCATTATTCGCATCTGCGCCCAAAATAATTTTATCAGCACCAAAATCGGTAATCCATTTTTCAAAAATTCCCCTGTTTTTTACGGCGATACTTCCTCCGGTAATTTGGTTGGCACCGCTTTCAAAAGCAATTTTTAAATCGGCATCCGATTTCAATCCGCCGCCAAAATCAATTTTCAATTTGGTTTTTGAAGCTATTTGTTCGAGAATCTTGTGGTTGACAATCTTGCTCGATTTTGCGCCATCTAAATCTACCAAATGCAGGTATTTAATTCCGTGCGTTTCAAACATTTTGGCCACTTCAAGCGGATTTTCATTGTAAATGATCTTGGTATTGTAATCGCCTTTCGACAATCGGACACATTTTCCTCCTATAATATCTATTGCGGGAATGATTCTCATATAGGCCCCCTAACCCCCGAAGGGGAAATTCCTATTGGGGTAAATAGGATTTTAAAATTAATAAAATTATATTCTACTGTGATTTCCATCTCAGTTATTTAAGGGATTTTTAAAAAATTCCCCAAAATCTGCTCGCCAACATCACCACTTTTTTCTGGATGAAATTGTGTTCCGTAAAAATTGTCTTTTTGCAAAGCTGAAGCGTATTTTAGGCCATATTCAGTGGTTGCGATGGCTTCATCATTCATTGGAACATAATAACTGTGCACCAAATACATATATTCGTTTTCAGCAATTCCGTTGAATAGTGCTGATTTCAAGTTGTAAATTTGATTCCAGCCAATTTGCGGAACTTTTAACGTATTGTTAAATTTAATCACATTCACATCAAAAATCCCCAAACCTTTAGTATCGCCTTCTTCGCAATAATTACACATCAGCTGCATTCCTAAACAAATTCCCAAAACAGGCTGTTTTAAGGTTGGAATAACCGCATCCAACTTGGTGAATTTCAATTTTTTCATTGCACTGCTCGCCTCGCCAACACCGGGAAAAATAACTTTATCCGCGGCCCTGATTTCTTCAATATCATCGCTTAAAATGGCTTCATAACCCAATCGCTGAATCGCAAATTTGATGGATTGAATATTCCCAGCGCCGTAATTTATAATGACTATTTTCATTTTTTTAAGTTTCAGGTATGAAGTTTCAAGTTTCAGGTTCGAGCAACAAACTTTAAACTTCAAACAATTCTACAACATTCCCTTCGTGCTTGGCAATATCATTTTTTCAGGATCTCTTTTCACAGCTACTTTTATGGCTTTGGCAAACGCTTTAAAAATGGCTTCAATTTTGTGATGCTCATTGGTGCCTTCGGCTTTTATGTTGATATTGGCTTTCGCGCCATCAGAAAAAGATTTAAAAAAATGATAAAACATCTCTGTTGGCATTTTTCCCACCATTTCTCTTTTAAACTCTGTTTCCCAAACCAGCCAATTTCTTCCGCCGAAATCAATTGCCACTTGGGCCAAACAATCGTCCATGGGCAAACAAAATCCGTAACGCTCAATACCCAATTTATTTCCAATCGCTTTCGCAAAAACTTCTCCAAGTGCAATTGCGGTGTCTTCAATGGTGTGGTGTTCGTCCACTTCCAGATCGCCTTTTACGTTAATTTCTAAATCCATTTGTCCGTGACGCGCTATTTGATCCAGCATATGGTCAAAAAAGGCAATTCCGGTATCAATTTTACCTTTACCGGTTCCATCCAGATTTAGGTTGATGAAAATATCCGTTTCATTCGTTTTCCTTTCAATGGAAGCAGCACGATCCGCAAGTTTCAAGAATTCATAAATTGTTTTCCAATTAATTGTTTTCAGCACGATAACAGCATCCAATTCGGCGGTTTTTGAAGCAATCTCATTACTTCCCAAAGTTTCATCCGAGTTGATGAAAATCGCTTTTGCACCCAAATTTTTTGCCAATTCCACATCCGTTATCCGATCGCCAATCACAAAAGAGTTTTCCAAATCATAATCCGTATTGCTGATGTATTTTGTCAGCAAACCAGTTGCAGGCTTGCGTGTTGGCGCATTCTCATGCGGAAACGTTTTGTCGATTAACACTTCCTTAAAAACAATGCCTTCATTTTCAAAAGCTTTCATCACCAAATGATGCACCGGCCAAAAATTAACTTCCGGGTGCGAATCTGTTCCTAAACCATCTTGGTTGGTGACCATCACCAATTCAAAATCCAGTTCCGAAGCAATTTTCCCCAGGTATTGAAAAACTTTTGGGTAAAATTCCAATTTCTCAAAACTGTCTAACTGATAGTCGCTTGGTTCCAAAACCATCGTTCCGTCTCGGTCTATAAACAATACTTTTTGCTTCATNNGTTTCTGATGACAATTCCTTTGGAAATCAATTCGTTATATCTTTTATTGGCATCATCCACTTTGACCAAAATGAAATTGGCTTCGGTCGGATAAATCTTTTCCACATATTTTATATCCTGCAATTCTTTCAACAGCGCTTCTCTTTGTGCAATGATTGATTCAATTTCAGAAGCATTGTTGTCTTTGTCTTTCAATCTTTCCAAAGCCCTTTTTTGGGTCAATGCATTCACATTGTAAGGCGGTTTAATTTTGTTTAAAACTGCAATTATTTCTGCGGAAGCATAACAAATTCCCAACCGAATTCCTGCCATTCCGTAGGCTTTCGACAAAGTTTGCGTAATCACCAGATTTGGGTATTCATCAAATTCGTTGATCCAGCTTTCTTTTTTGGAAAAATCGATATACGCTTCGTCAATCACCACCAAACCTTTAAAATTTTGCATCAAATACACCACGCTTTCATCAGAAAATGAATTTCCGGTCGGATTGTTTGGTGAACACAAGAAAATAATTTTAGTGTTCTCGTCAACAGCCTCTAAAATCTTTTCAACTTGTGGCTGAAAATCTTCCGAAAGCAACACTTCCCTGTTTTCAACTGCATTGATATTGGCCAAAACTCCGTACATTCCGTAAGTTGGCGGAAGCGTAATCACATTGTCCGTTTTTGGTTCGCAAAAAGCCCTGAAAATCAAATCCAGCACTTCATCGCTGCCGTTTCCCAATAAAATTTGTTTTTCAGTAACGCCTTTTAATTTTGCCAACGCCTTTTTTACGGTAGTTTGCTGCGGATCGGGATAACGATTTACGCCGTTTTCGAAGGGATTCTCATTGGCATCCAAAAAAACCATATCGGCTGTGTCGAAATCCTCAAATTCATCGCGCGCCGACGAATAAGGTTTCATTGACTTCACGTTTTCCCTGACCAAATTATTTATATTGAAACTATTTTCCATCTTCAATCGCTTTTAAACGCAAAGTAACGGCATTTTTGTGCGCATCCAAACCTTCTGCTTCCGCCATTAATTCAATGGTTTTTCCAATATTTTGAATTCCTTTTTCTGAAATTTTCTGAAAGGTCATCGATTTTAGAAAAGAATCCAGATTTACGCCCGAATACGCTTTTGAATAACCGTTGGTCGGCAAGGTATGGTTGGTTCCTGATGCATAATCCCCGGCGCTTTCCGGTGTATAATTCCCAATAAAAACCGAACCTGCATTTTCAACGTTGTCAATATAAAAATCGTTGTCTTTGGTACAAACAATAAAGTGTTCCGGACCGTATTCGTTAATCATTTCCATCGCAATCTCTTTGGTTTCCACAAAAATTAACTTCGAATTTTCTATGGATTTTGAGGCTATTTTTTTGCGGGAAAGCAATGGCAGCTGGATTTCAATTTCTTTTTCAACTTCATTCAGCATTTCTATGGAAGTCGACACCAAAATAACCTGGCTGTCGGTTCCGTGCTCTGCCTGGCTCAATAAATCGGAGGCCACAAAACTTGCATTGGCTGAATCATCGGCAACAATTAACAATTCGCTCGGACCGGCAGGCATATCAATCGCCACGCCGTATTTGGTTGCCAATTGCTTTGCAACCGTCACATACTGATTTCCCGGACCGAATATTTTATAAACTTTCGGAATGGTTTCCGTACCAAATGTAAGTCCGGCAATGGCCTGAATTCCACCTACTTTTAAAATTTTTGTAATCCCGCAAAGTTGGGCTGTGTAAAGAATGGCCGGATTAATTTCTCCTTTTTTGTTGGGCGGCGAACATAAAACAAGCGCTGCGCAACCTGCAATTTGAGCCGGAACCGCCAACATCAACACCGAAGAAAATAACGGTGCTGTGCCTCCCGGAATGTACAATCCGATTTTCTGAATAGGTCTTTTTTCCTGCCAGCATTCCACGCCTTCAACGGTTTCCACAAGAATTTTCGATGTTTTTTGGGCCAAATGAAATTTTTCAATGGCTTTTTTGGCTTGCTGAATCGCTTCTTTCAATTCATCAGTCAAAGCGGTTTCCGCTGCCGAAATTTCTTTGGAGGAAACACATAAATCATCCAGCGATACGCCGTCAAATATTGCGGTATATCTTTTTATGCCGTCGTCGCCGTTTCTTTTTACATCGTCAAAAATAGAAGTCACCGTATTTTCAACAGCTTCAATGGTTTGTGTTGGTCTTTTTAACATGGAAATCCATGTTGTTTTTAGCGGATTTATTATTTTTTTCATCGTTTTTAAATTGTGTAATCGTTTGATTTTAAACTTTTAACTAAAATTAGATAACCATTTTCTCAATAGGAACCACCAACAATCCTTCGGCACCTAAAAGTTTTAGCTCATCAATTACTTCCCAAAATCTGTCTTTTTCTATCACCGTATGAATGGAACTCCAGCCTGCTTCCGCCAAAGGTAAAACGGTCGGGCTGCGCATTCCGGGTAAAATTTTAGTGATTTCCGCAATTTTACCATTCGGCACATTCATTAAAATATACCTCGATTTTCTTGCTTTTAGCACAGACTGAATCCGAAACTGAAGTTTGTCCAGCACTAACTTACTTTCCGCAGAAATAGTTGGCGAAACCGCCAAAACAGCTTCGCTGTTCAGCATCACTTCTACTTCCTTTAAATTGTTTTTAAACAAAGTGCTTCCGCTTGATACTATATCGCAAATGGCATCGGCCAAACCAATGCTTGGCGCAATTTCTACCGAGCCGCTAATAACGTGTATATCAGGCGTTAAATTAAATTTTTTAAAGTATTCTTTTACGGTATTCGGATAAGAAGTGGCGATGCGAAGGCCTTCCAAATCGTTGATGTTTTTATATTTTAAGCCTTTTGGTACCGCCAAAGAAACGCGGCATTTTGAAAATCCGAGCCGCTCTATCACTTTAATTCCGTTGCCCTTTTCAATCAGCACATTGTCGCCAATAATCGCGATATCAACCACGCCATCTTTTAAATACTGAGGAATATCCCCGTTTCTCAAATACAACACTTCCAAAGGAAAATTACTTGCCGAGGCTTTTAGCTGGTCTTTTCCGTTATCGATGGAAATGCCACAATCTTTTAAAAGTTGAAGCGAATCTTCGTTTAACCTGCCTGCTTTCTGAACTGCGATTTTTAATTTACTCATTTTTATTTTTTTGTTGTTAGGTTCGAGTAAATCAATGGATTCTAAAGAAAAAACCCGCTTGATCAACTCAAACGGGTTTTAAATATATGTTTAATTTTTACACAATACATTTTCAACTCACCTGAGTAGGAATATGAAAATGATGATGATGGTTTTGTGAAAAATTCATTGTTCTTATTTTATGCTTTGGCAAATATAGAAAAATGTTTCATACACAAACCGCTATTTTCGAAAATATTTACAAAATCATACGTTTTGTTAAATAATTAACAGTTTTCTGGGCGTTCCCCGCCACCTGGCGGGTCGTGCTGTTCGTTGCAAGTCCTTGTCACGCCCAAAAGCGTGACTGCGGGCTTTTCACTGCCATCACTAACGCAACTTAAATTATTATTTGTGATTTACGATTTACGACCTGCCAGCCGCAGGCAGGTTTTAAAATTTTGATTTCATTATTGTAAAATAAAATTTCATAAAAATGATTGGCCTCAATATAAATGGGATTTTATAAACAGGTCAAAAATTTATTTACGAGAAACAGTAAGTCTCTCGAAAAATCAATATTTTGGGTAACAAAATGTTTTTATTAAAAATTTAACCGGACAACAATGCTTTACACCAAAGCCTGAATTATTTGCACTATTTAAAGTAGATTTATGTTTATATATTTGACTTTATTAAATAATTAATTTTAAAGAACAACCATTGTCATTAATTTACAAAAAAAAAGACAACATTGTATCAGATAAAACAAACCATAGATTTAAAAAACAACATAAACTTCATAGAAATTGAAGATTCAAACAAAACTTCTTATGCCAAAATACATTTGAATTTAGGCGGTAGTTTGCAAGAACTTATGTTGTTAAATCACCAGCTTATAAAAGATTTGCATCCTTTAACGTATCAAAATACGTATGCTTCTGCCATTTTGTTTCCGTTTGCAAACAGAATTGCCGACGGCAGCTATGTTTATGATAACCAAACATACCAATTGGAAATAAATCAAAAGGAAGAAAACAATGCGCTTCACGGATTGGTTTACGACAAAACATTTGAATTGATCAACCAAAAAACAACACCAGAAAAAGCGGAAGTTTTACTAAGTTATGAAGAATTTGAGCAATTTGAAGGTTTTCCGTTTACCTATACCATTGATTTAAAATATATATTAACCAAAAACAGCCTTGATGTAATAGTTTCCGTAAAAAATACCGACACTAAAACATTCCCTTTCACCATTGGCTGGCATCCTTATTTTATCAGCGATGATTTATCTAAAAGTGCTGTTCATTTTAAAAGTCGTAAAAAATTCATTTTTAACAAAAGAAACATCACCCAAGGCATTGAGGAAATAGCTATGGACCGTACAATTTTTATTGAAAACAAAACACTGGATGATTGTTTTGATTTAGATTCAAATGAAATAGATTTTGAAACGCCTATTTATAAATTTGCATTAAAATCATCTGAAAAAGACAGCTTTTTGCAATTGTATACACCACCACATCCAAATACCATCGCCATTGAACCCACAACCGGAATTTCCAACAGTTTCAACAATGGTGAGGGATTAAAAACAATAAATCCGAACGATTCCTATCAAATTCACTGGAATCTTAAACTCATTTAAAAAATGAACGAAGCATTAATTTCAAACATAAAAACCAACTTTATCACTAAATTTCAAGGTAATCCTGTTATGATTTTTTCACCAGGAAGAATTAATATTATTGGAGAACATACCGATTATAACGATGGTTTTGTTTTTCCTGCAGCGGTTGATAAAGGTATTGTGGCAGGACTTTCAAAAAGTAATTCGGGAATTTCAACCGCTTACGCCGTTGACAAAGAAGAAATAATCGAGTTTTCCGTCAATAACTTAAAACCTTATCCGCAGGGAAGCTGGCAAAACTACATTTTAGGTGTTGTGTCTGAAATTCAGAACAGAAGCAAAACCATTGGCAATTTTAATATCGCTTTTGGCGGCGATATTCCGGGAGGCGCCGGAATGTCGTCATCAGCAGCCTTGGAAAACAGCGTGGTGTTTGGGTTGAATGAAATTTTCAATTTAGGACTTTCCAAAGAAGAAATGATTTTAATATCGCAGAAAGCTGAGCACAACTATGTTGGGGTAAAATGCGGCATTATGGACCAATATGCCAGCATGTTCGGCATTAAAAACAATGCGTTGCTGTTGGATTGCAGAACCATAAAATCGAAATCTTTTGAAATAAATTTTAAAGACCACGAGCTTTTATTGATCAACACCAATGTGAAACACAGCTTGTCGGACAGCGCCTATAACGACCGCCGCTCGGTTTGTGAATCGATTGCCGGTATGCTAAAAGTGAAGGCTTTAAGAGACACCACAGAATTTGATTTGGAAACCATTAAAGAGCGCATCACCCCAGAAAATTATCAAAAAGCATTGTATGTCATTCAGGAAAACGACAGGGTGATAAAAGCTTCCAAAGCCATAGAAGCCGGCGATTTAGAAACACTCGGAAATCTTATTTACGCTTCACATAACGGATTGCAGCATCAATACAAAGTAAGCTGCGAAGAATTGGATTTTTTGGTGGAACAGGCAAAATTGAACGGCCATGTTTTGGGAGCCAGAATGATGGGCGGCGGTTTTGGAGGCTGTACCATCAATTTAATCGCAAAATCGGCAACGGAATCATTCAAAAAAACTGTTTCTGAAGCGTATAAAAATAAATTTGACAAAGATTGTACTATTTATTTTGTTGAACTTTCTGACGGCACAGGAATTATTGCCTAATAAAACAACCTCAACAATACCAAATATGATTACATTTAAATTTACCAACAAATCCTAAAATTGGTGGATCTTCCAAATTCTAATTCAAAAATGTAAGAATAATGTAAGTTATTAGAATAATTGTGTAACAAATTTATAAACTTTAAAATCGAATTTTGCACAGTTAAACAAATTATTATCAATTAATCAGTAAAATCAAAATAAAATGAAAAAAAGAAATTTATTTTTAGGATTGGCATTAGTCGCCTTAGTATTTACATCTTGTAAAGATGAAAAAGTAACAGCAGCTGAGAAATCAGTAGACACCTATGTTGTGTATGTTGATTCAATAGGAAATATTGACGCAGCAGAAGTTAAAACAAACTGGCAGTCGATCAATGATTCTTATCAAATTAGAGTTACCGAAGCTGAAATGGCTTTAGACAACTTAAAAGAAAGAGAAGCAGCTCAAGTAAGAATTGATGCAAGTAAAGCGAAATTTGAAGCCTTAAAGGTACAAATGGAAGCAGAATTGCAAGCTCAAGCCGCTTTAAACACAAAACAAGCTTTGAGAAATTCGATGTTTGGCGAAGGAAAAGTTGGTGATGACATGAATTTTGCTTGGGTTACCAAAGACAATATTCTTGCTGTTTACGAACAATTCGTTAACACTGCTGACGCCAACAAAGACAATTATTCTCGTGAAGACTGGGATGAAATTAAATTAATGTATGAAGCTCTTGACAGCAGAAAAAATACTGTAGAAAACGAAGGTCTTTCTTCTGATGACAACAAAAAAATCGCTGGTTTAAAATTAAAATTTGCACCAATGTTAACATTCAACAGAGTGGGTGCAAAAACTGAAGAAATGAAGGAAGCCAAACAATAAAAATTTTTTGGTTAGTTAATGTGAAAAATGACAGTCAGTGATGGCTGTCATTTTTTTATTGCATCGTTCTAAAATAAAACTAAAATATCTAAAACCAATCCTTTTCTAATCTAATCCCCCGTGTCTGTTTCCGTCTTTTGGTGCAGGCCATTCCATTTGTTTGCCAGTTCGTGCATTAATGGGCAAAACAATTTTTTCTCTGGATGTTTTCTCAGGATCTTCACTCGCCAAATAAGTCATAATAGCAATAAGCGCCACATTATTTTTTAAGTCATCGAACACAATTTTATCATAAGTATCTCTGTTTGTATGCCAAGTATAATTAAAATACGACCAATTTAAAGAACTCATCATAAAAGCGGGTGCGCTTGCAGAAACAAAAGATGAATGATCTGATCCTCCGCCTGATGGAGATCCAGGATACGTGGTTTTTATATGTTTTCTAATATTTTCAGGAACTTCACTTAACCATCTTCCCAAAAAATCATATGAATTCAAAAATCCTTGTCCATTAATCGTACTCACCCTTCCTGTACCATTATCCTGATTAAATACCACTTGTACATTATCTACAATTTTTGGATTGTCTTTAACAAATGCTCTTGATCCGTTCAAACCTTGTTCTTCGCTTCCCCACAAACCAACAATAATGGTTCTCTTCGGATTGGGATAATATTTTTTCAAAATGCGCGCCACTTCCATCATAGTAATGGTTCCTGTTCCATTGTCGGTTGCACCGCTTCCGCCATCCCAAGAATCGAAATGGGCAGAAAGTATGATAGATTCTTCCGGTTTTTCTGTTCCTTCTATGCGTGCAATAGTATTAAATGTGGGCATAATTCCCAATTCTTTAGAGGTTGCCACTACCCTTATCTTAGGTCTTTTGCCATTTTCCACAAGCCGGTAAACCAAACCGTAATCTTCCAATGAAATATCTACAGTGGGAATTTTTGTTACGCGAGCTCCAAATATTTTATTCACGCCAAAACCTTTGGACCAGTAGGATTGAATAATGCCAACCGCGCCTGCTTTTTCAAGCGCTTCATCAAGCTTTCTGCTGCTGTACCCACTTTTGTTCAGATTGTCATTCCAAGCGTTTGTTTGTACCGTTCTATCCTCTTTCATTTTCTCAAAAGATTCCGGAGTCGCAAATTCTTCCCAATTATAATCGGGTCTTCCGGTTTTTTGTGGCATTGAAACCAAAACAAATTTTCCTTTTACTGAAGGCAACCATTTTACAAAACTTATTGAATCTTGAATGTTACTTGGCAGTGTGATTGCTTCTGCAGTCACCCCGTTTTTAGGTGTAGCGGCACTCCAAGCCAATTGCATTCCTTCCAAAGATTTTAGGCGAGGTTCCAGCAAATCAATATGTGAAATTCCGCGATCCCAACCACGCCAAACACCATATTGCTGATTTGAAGCTGCTAGTCCCCAACCATTGAATTTTCCCACCGCCCAATCGTGTGCGGTTTTCATTTTTGATGAACCAACCAATCGCGGACCAATTTCATCCAATAGTTCATAACCTAGTTGCTCCAAATGGGAATTTTCATAAGTCTCCTTCATTACATTATCAATAAAAACTTCTTTTTGTTGCGCAAAAATTATGGAAGTAATAAAAAATAAGATGATTAAAATAACTGCATTTAATTTTTTCATAAAGATGTATTTCAAATATTTTTTTAATTAATTTTTATTGATTGGAAAAATTTGACTTTCCTATTAAATTTAAAGAGAGACAGAACCCTTTTGCCACGCTTTAAATTTTTCAATAATTTTACGATAAATAGTTGGGTTTATCTATAAAAAGATCATTTTTTTGATAAAAATAATTATCTAATTGCTTAAAAAAGTAAGGTGGGTTTTATATTTTGGGGGTCATTTTTTCAACTTCGAACCAACATAAAAAAACCAGACAACTTGCCTGGTTTTCTTAGTAAATTGATTTGTATGTATCAGTAATTTTGCATTTGTATAATCTTTTTTTCAAATTTGATATTGAAACATTAGACATTTGCACCATCAAATATAAAGAATTTTATTTTAAGAAAGGTCCATATTTCAAATTCATTTTAAGAAACTTTTTTTTTTGATAACATTCTTATTTTAGGCGAGTTGACTTTTATTTTATCGTTAGGCTTTATTCAAACTAAATTGCCATATCATTAATCTTTCCAAATTGGTAACGTAAACTTAAATTCGCTTCCTTGGTTTACCACACTTTCCGCCCAAATTTTACCACCGTGGCTTTCCACAAAATCGCTGCATAAAATCAATCCCAATCCCGAGCCTTGTTCATTGAAGGTTCCTAAACTGGAGTTTATTTCGTTAACGCTGAAAATAGCCGCAATTTCATCTGCTGTCATCCCAACGCCATTGTCTTTTACCGTAATTTCAACAAAATCTTTTTTCAAGACTGAGTAAATATGTATTTCCCCTTTTGGTTGGGTGAATTTTATGGCATTTGAAATTAAATTTCTTAAAATTGTGTCCAACATATTCTCGTCGGCCTTCACATAAACATTTTTTTCAACCCTGTTTAAAATAGTGATATCTTTATTAATGGCCTGAATTTCTAAAAACGAAATCACCCCGGTAACCTGTAGCGCTAAATTGATGTTTTTCGGATTAAATTTTAAATTGCCCGATTGAGAACTGGCCCATATCAAAAGGTTATCGAGCAAACTTGAAACTTTCGCTGATGATCCTTTAATTATTTTTAAAAATTTCAATCGTTTTTCATTATCATATATTTCATTGTTCTCAATCATCAGCTCTGTAAAACCTGCTATTGAATTGAAAGGGTTTTTTAAATCGTGCGCAATGATGGAGAAAAATTTATCTTTTGTGCTATTCAATTGCTTTAGCTTATTGCTTTGCCCATCAATTTCATCTTTCATTTTATGCACCTGATAATTTTTATACTCCAATAAATTAAAAGCTTTTTTCTTAGAAGCATTTTGCTGAATCAATAAAATAAGCAAAAAGGCAAAAATGACTATGGCAATAATTAAAAAATGGGTGTATTTTTTTTCCTTTTCATAATTTAATTGTGCTTCTTCACTAGTTTTTGATAAATCTTCTATGGTGTACTGTGATTTTTCTAATTCATTGAGGGTATTGAATAATTTAATCTTTTTTAACCTGTCCATTTTCAACAAGCTGTCTTTAATGGCAGTATATTCCTTTAATCGTTTTAATGCCAAAGCATTGTCTCCTAAGCCTTCATAAGCAATTGAGGCTTGTAATAAATTTTCTGTTTTATAGTCTAAATTGCCAATTAAATCGGCAATTGCATAGCTTTCTCTAGCCGCATATATTGCGCGTTGAAATCTATTTTGTTTATTTTCAACATCAGCGATATTTAAAAGCACTATAGATTGCAAATCTTTTTCAACCAAACTATCGGCAATATTCATCGCCTTATCAAGATATTCCTTTGCCTGTATATATTGTTTTAAATTGATATAGCAATCTCCAATATTGTTATAATTGATAGCAATTCCATAATAATCTCCCAATTCCTGTTCAATAGCGATAGATTTTTTATAATAATTCAACCCTTCTTCAACTCTTCCATTGTCGGCCAAAGCGTTAGCAATATTCGTATAAGTGCTTGAAATTCCATATTTATCATCCAGCTTTTCATAAATTAACAAAGCATCCCGAAAATATTTTTCTGCCAAATCATAATTTTCTTCAGTGTAATAGAGATTGCCAATGTTGGTGTAATTTGAAGCGACACCATCTTCATTTGAGATTTCCTTATTTAGTTTCAACGATTTTAAATAATATTCAATGGCTCTGTCTTCTGCATATAATTCAGAATAATTAGTTCCCAAAGAATTGTATATCTCTGCCATTTTCTTTTTATCGCCGAGTTTTTCAAAGATCAAAAAAGCATCGTTGTAATTTTTTATGGCGTCCTTATAATCAACGATTTTCTCATAATAACGACCAATCCTATTATAAACTTGCGCTATTTTAGGTTGGTATGCAGATTTTTTCGCCAATTCCAATGCTTTCGTTAAATTAACCAAAGAGGAATCTGGCTTCGTCTTTAAATATAAATTTGCAATTTTTAGATGAAGCGTAACTTTTGCGGTATCAACTAATTCTTGTTGAAGTTCTTTTTTTAATTTATTTATATCTGCAGCTTCCTGACCTATGATGAGTGAAGAAAAGCCCAAATAAAATAAGATTATTAATCTATTTTTCATTATTTTTTTGATGCGCTATGAAAAAAATATCTAATTTGTTGGTCTAGCAATTTATTTTTAACAAATTATAACAAACAAATCTAAACTAATTTATTCGATAGAAAAAATAGAATGGTTCTATTTAAGTTACAAAATACAATAAAAGGATATTGATTGACGTTATTTACGCAATTTTAACCAACACCCTCCTATTTTTTATTTCTTTCTTTACATTTCTTTTAACATCACATAATGGTCCCCTACGTACGAAATTTCAAATTTTTCACCATAAGTCCGAAATCCTTGCTTTTTATAAAAATCAACTGCGGCAATACGCGCATTGCACCATAAAACCTGGCAGTTTTCTTTCTTTAATATTTGAACAGCCTTTTTCAACATCAATTTTCCGGCACCAAAACCCTGATATTCGGTTAAAGTGGCCATTCCTCTTAATTGGTACTGATTTCCTTTGAAATTTTTGTTGCTTGCTTTCATATAACTGGAAACAGCAATCAATTTATTGCCTTCAAAAGCACCTAAATGAATGGTGTCTTCATCAAAATCACCATTAAATTCGTAAGGCAACGGAATGTTTTTACGCAAAACCTCCAAACGGATCGGAAAAGTTTCTTCCGCAGAAATTTCTTTAATTTGTATCATTACTTTTGCTATATTTTTTAATTATTGAGCTTATTCACTTAATATCGGAAACAATGCTGTTTTTGAAATTATTTTCCTACTATTGACAAGAATGATGCTAATTTACTATTAATATGGAACATCTTGAAATTAAATTAATTGAGAAAGAAAATATAGTTGAGATTTTACCTCTGCTGAAACAATTGAACACCAATACGCCTGAAAATGTTTTAAAACAACGCTTGTTGGAGATGACAACACAGCATTATGAATGTGTTGGCGTGTATTTAAACAAAGAATTGGTTGGCATAAGCGGACTTTGGTTTTTGACACGCCATTACTGCGGAAAAACGGTTGAACCTGACCACGTGGTGATTGACGAAAATCACAGAAATAAAGGTTTGGGGAAAAAATTATTCGAATGGATTTACAATTACGCACAAAGCATTGGTTATGAANNTAAAAAAGTTTAAAAATTCTTAAAAAACGTTTGTAAAAGTCTAAAAGGATTGTATATTTGCCAAGCATTTGCGAGAGTAGCTCAGTTGGTAGAGCTTCAGCCTTCCAAGCTGACTGTCGCCGGTTCGAGCCCGGTCTCTCGCTCAAAAAA
>DPCK01000005.1 GCA_003516285.1 Lutibacter sp.
TGTTTATGCCGGCAGACGAAAAATTTATCATTGGAAAAGCGATTCAACTAACCGAAGGAACAGACGTGACAATTGTGGCTACCGGACATTTGGTTTGGGAAGCATTGCAAGCTTCAGAAAAACTGGAAGCGATGGGAATTAGCGCCGAAGTTATTAACATTCATACCATAAAACCTTTAGATAACGATGCTATTTTAAAATCTGTTGCAAAAACAGGTTGCGTCGTAACGGCCGAAGAACACAATATTTTAGGCGGTTTGGGTGAAAGCGTTGCGCGTATTTTGGTTCAAAACAATCCGGTTCCGCAAGAATTTGTGGCGGTTAACGACAGTTTTGGTGAATCTGGCACTCCAGCCCAACTGATGGAAAAATACGGCTTAAAAGACAGTGCAATTGTTGAAGCCGTTAAAAAAGTCATCGCCAGAAAATAATGGCACCTTTATTGCGTTTATAATTCGGGCAATGCTTTTTTTTAGCGTTGCCGCTTTGAGAAGTTTTGATGATTCCCACTTTAAAGCAATAGTGAATCAGCATCATTTCCCAATCAAATTAATTTATTTAATCTGTGAATTTTGCAACTTACATTCAGAATTGTGTAAATCTTTCTGATTTATATTTTTCACCTTTGTAGGATTAATTGCGGTGTCAATTAAGTTACAGGTTATAAAAAATGTATTATAAACCCTAAATATAAAAATTATGAACAAAAGAATTTTAGTGCTGTCAATGGCTTTGCTTTTAACAGCATTTTATGCGAATGCACAAAGCGGATTTGGTATCAAAGGCGGATTGAGTTACAATTCAAACGGTAAAATTAGCGATGATTCCGACACTTTTATTGAAAATGAAGGAAAAGGTAAATCCGGATATAATGTCGGTATTTACGGCAAAATAGGATTGGGTCCAATTTATTTAAGACCTGAGCTTGTTTATACAAAAACAACCAGTGAGTACGAACTAAATACTGGTGGAACTGAAGATTATAAGATTGCGAGATTGGATATGCCCGTTTTAGTTGGCTTAAAATTGATTGGCCCATTAAGCATATTCGCCGGACCGGCGTTTCAATATACTTTGGAAAATGATTTTAAAGGCATTGAATATGACAGAATCGACAACGATTTTACAGTAGGTTTTAATTTTGGGGCCGGACTTGAACTAGGAAGATTGGGATTGGATGTTAGATATGAAAGAGGTTTTAACAAAAATGAGTCTACATTCATTGAAAACAATCTCGGAGGAAGTAATAACGAGTACCGATTGGATTCAAGGCCTGAACAAGTTATTTTGAGTTTGTCTTATAGATTGTCTGGAGGTAAAAAGTAATTTTTCAACGCTGAAAAATTAAAAGAGATATAATTTAACACCCATAAAAGCCCGCAAATTGCGGGCTTTTATATTATTAATTCTTGTTAGATTATAAAATAAATTATTAAATCTAAATTTAAATTTATACATTTATCACTTTATGATCTAAAATTATAATTATAAAACTATGAAAGTAAAACCCCTATTTATAGTTATATTGCTAACTTCTTTCACATTGGTACGCGCCCAAGAATACACTTTTGGCATAAAAGGAGGTATTAATTATAACAATATCGGCGAATTGTATCATTATGGCAATGCCAGTGGATTAGGTATCAACGTTACCCCAAATGACGATACTGTATTTTCGGCAGAAAAAGAAATGGGAATTCAATTTGGTGCCTTTGCAATGATTGCTTTTGATAAGTTTTTTATCAGACCGGAAGTAATTTATGTGTCCTCAAAAAACAATTATCCATTAGCGTTTAAAACAGCCAATTGGACATCTACAAAAATTGATATTCCCCTGCTTTTTGGATACAATATTTTTCAGCCGGTTTCCATTTATGCTGGACCAAGTTTTAGCAGTATATCTGATATGAAATTAGACGCTGTGGAACAGGGATCTAATTATCCTTATGTCTACAATAAATCGTCGACAAGCATTAATGCAGGTATTTTAGTGGAATATGGTAGATTTGGGATTGATTTGCGTTATCAATATGGCATTAAAAAAGTTGATGAACTTAGAGTTGATATTAATAGAGGAATTTATGGGACAAATATCGCCAACTTACTCGAATACAATCCAAGTCAAATTCAATTAAGCGTTCATATAAATATCATAAAAATAAATTCCGATGATCGTGGCCATAGAATCAAAAGTAACTGGAGAGGCGGAAAACGCGGGTGCTCAAACTAAAAAAGCTTCCTGATAATTCAGGAAGCTTTTTTAATTTTTATACAATAAATTTTTTAATTGTCTTTGTCCAAGAAATTTGGGATACCATCGCCATCTGTATCATCATCAAACCAATTTCCATTATTATTGGTATCTTCAATTCTGGTTAATTTTCCGTCGCCATCATCATCGGCATCCAAATAATTTGGAATTCCGTCCTTGTCTGTATCAAAAGTTTTATAATCATCACTGCCAATCGGAAATTCTAGGTACGTTACAACGCCATCATTGTCGTGATCTGCAATATTCACATCAAGCAAATTGATTTTAAAAACAAGTGGCGAATTTGGAGGAATTACGCTTTGACCAACATTTCCATAAGCCAAACCTGATGGGATAAATAAATAGCCTTTTCCTGTATTTTCGTAATAGAAAGATTCATCAGAATTTAAAATCTTTGTTCCGCCTTTAAAATTGGTAAAACCATAGGCCCATCCATCAATAACGCCTGTAAGCGGCATCCATAACATTGTTGAACGTGAGTCAAAAACCGTGCTGTCCAATAACATTCCGGTATAGGTTGTCAATACAGAATCGACTCTTTTTGGTGCAATTGTGACTCCTTCAGATTGACGCAAATAATACAATTTATAGGAAATTTCATTTTTGGTGATGTTCTGCACTTCAACTTGCTCCATCAAAGGTATTTCGCCATTTTTAATGGTCCAGATTCCACCATCAGATTCCTTTAAATAATGCGTTTGTAAATATTTAATCAACGTTACATCATCTTCCAATGCTTGTTTTGCTGCATCAAATGAGGCATTGTCATCATCTTTTTTACAAGAAAATATCACAGCGCTTACTGCGAGTATAAAAAATAAATTTTTAAATTTCATTCAGGTTAATTTTTAAGGGCGCAATGTACAATTTTACTACCTTTGTTTAAAGAGAAATTTAGATTTTAACTTAATTATATGAGAATTGACAAGTATTTGTGGTGCATACGTATTTATAAAACCCGAAGTTTAGCCACCGAAGCCTGCAGAAAAGGCCATATTAAACTAAATGGCGACAATGTAAAAGCTTCTAAAATAGTTTTTAAAGGTGAAAAACTGATTGTTAAAAAAAACCAAATCAACTATGAAATACAAGTCATTGATACACCTGCAAACCGTGTTGGCGCTAAATTGGTCGATTTATATCGAATAGATTTAACACCTAAAGAAGAGTTTGAAAAATTAGATTTACTGAAATATTCCAAAGATTATTATCGAAAAAAAGGTGTTGGAAGACCCACTAAAAAGGACCGACGCGATATAGATGATTTACACGAAGAAAGCGTTGAAAATGAAGATTAATTTAGAAGGTAAAACAGCGCTTGTTGGGGCGAGTACGCAAGGTTTGGGTAAAGCAATCGCTTTGCAATTGGCCAGTTGTGGCGCAACCATCACTTTAATGGCCAGAAATGAGGAAAAACTGAAAACCACCATTGCCGAACTGAACACGAATTTCAACCAAAAACACGACTATCTCGTTGTTGATTTTTACAATTTTAATTCTTTTGAGGCAAAAACATCCGCGTATTTTAAACAGCACACCATTGATATTCTGGTAAACAACACCAACGGTCCCGAAGCTGGCGGCGTTTTTGAAAAAAATACCAAAGATTACCAAAAAGCCTTTGATTTATTGTTTAAAACAACTTGCCATCTAACCTTATTGGCTGTTGAAAATATGAAGAAAAACAACTACGGACGCATCATCAACACCGCTTCATTAACGGTTAAAGAACCTTTGCCGAATCTTGTTTTATCGAACACCATTAGGGCGGCGGTTGCCATTTGGGCAAAAACACTGGCAAAAGAAGTCGCGCCTTTCGGGATTACCGTCAACACTATTTTAACAGGTTTATTTGATACCGAAAGAATTAATCAGCTCAACAAAATTCAGGCAAATGCCAAAGGGATTTCTTTGGAAGAAAATTTAAAATTAATGACACAGGAAATTCCTGCCGGAAGATTGGGGAAACCTATTGAATTTGGCTATTTGGTGACGTTTTTAGCCTCAAATTATGCATCCTATATTAACGGAACCAATATTTCAATAGATGGCGGATTGATAAAATCGTTATAAAGGCAAAGATAAAAGACCGCTTCGCTAGGAGAAAAGAGAAAAGAGACTTTTTACTTAATATTGAAGCATTAAAAATCAACATTTAATAATTTATAAAAAACACATTGAAAACACGTTTTGATAAAACATATTGGGAAAGTAAATACAACACCGAAGCAACCGGATGGGACATTGGTTATGCTGCTACGCCACTTAAGGATTATTTTAATCAGCTGACCAATAAAGAATTAAAAATTTTAATACCCGGAGGCGGAAATTGTTATGAAGCCGAATATTTATTTGAACAGGGTTTTGAAAACATTTATGTGATTGATATAGCGGAACAGCCATTGAAAAATTTTAAGGCAAGATTTCCAAATTTTCCTGATCATCAGTTAATTCACGATGACTTTTTCAATCATCAAGGAAAGTATGATTTAATTGTGGAACAAACTTTTTTTTGCGCTTTGGATCCGGTTTTGAGACAAAAATATATCGATAAAATGGCTGGTTTACTTGCTGAAAAAGGCAAATTGGCCGGACTTTTGTTCGATTTTGAACTTTCGGAAGATGGCCCGCCGTTTGGCGGTTCCATAGATGAATATTTACAACTGTTTTCCGAAAAATTTAACATAAAAAAACTGGAAAGTTGTTATAATTCCATACTGCCTAGAGCTGGAAGGGAATTGTTTTTTATCTTTGAAAAAAAATAAACAAATGGAAAGTTCAATTATTTTAACAAACGAGCAAATTCAAAATAAAACACGTCGAATTGCCTATCAGATCTACGAAGTAAATTTCAATGAAAAAGAAATTATTATTGCCGGGATTGCCGGGAATGGTTTTTTGTTTGCCAAGAAAATTGAAGAAGTTTTATNNGAGATCACAACTTCCATAAGTGCAAGCGAATATAAAAATAAATCGTTGGTGTTGGTTGATGATGTTTTAAACTCAGGAACCACCTTAATTTATGGCATCAAACATTTTTTGGAAGTGCCTTTAAAGCGTTTCAATACGGCGGTTTTAATAAACAGAAACCACAAAAAATATCCGGTAAAAGCCGATTTTAAAGGAATTTCATTGTCAACTTCATTAAAAGAGCATATCTCTGTGGTGTTTGAAAAAAATAAGTCCTACGCAAGTTTAGCATAATGACATTATTTCGTCAACAATTTGAGCCAAATTTTTATCATTTACCAAAATGGTATTTTGGGCCCTTTCATAATAAGGAGTGCGTTCAAATAAATGTTTAGCAATATATTCTTTAAGATTTTCTGCTCCAATGGCGGCAACCAATGGGCGTTGTGAAGTTTCGTTTTTTAGTCGTTCAAAAATGGTAGTTATCGATGCCTTTAGGTAAAATAAAGTGGATTTGTTTTCAATAAAATCCATATTATTTCCATAACACGGTGTACCGCCACCTAAGGAAAGCACAAAACTTTCTTTTGAATTGAGCAATTCCCGTAAGTAGACACCTTCTATTTTCCTGAAGTAAATTTCCCCTTTTGTTTGGAAGATTTGGGCTATTGACAATTTTTCGCGTTCTTCAATAAAATTATCTAAATCAACAAATTGAACATTTAAATTTACTGCCAAAATTTTGCCGACAGCCGATTTTCCGCTCGCCATATAACCGAGTAAAACAATTTTCATAAACTAAGAATGAGTGTGTAACATTTAAAAACAAATATCGTTTAAAAAAGGACATAAAAAAACTTGTGAGGTACAACTAATGATGGTATATTTGCACTCGCGTTGAGAAAGTGGAATATTGACCTGGTAGCTCAGTTGGTAGAGCACCTCCCTTTTAAGGAGGTGGTCCTGGGTTCGAGCCCCAGCCCGGTCACAAAAAGTTAAGTTTAACCGCTTGGCTTTTTTTGTTTAAAGCAATGCGCGTATGGCGGAATTGGTAGACGCGCCAGCTTGAGGGGCTGGTGTTCGCTTAGAATGTGCAAGTTCGAATCTTGTTACGCGCACTAAAAAATTGATCCCGCATACTTGGGTAAAAATTAAAAGAACGGACAACTTATGAATTGTCCGTTTTTTTAAAATTAAAAAAACAACAATTTACCTTTCATAATCCAAGTTGCGTTAAGGATTGTCCTTCGGCTTCGCTCAGGATAAACTCATTCTTTTGATTGTTTTTCTCCGATAAAAAGATTGGAATGAAAAGCCCGACCCGCCAGCTGGCGGGGAACGCCCTCCAAAAAGGCGGGAAGGCCACCAAAAAGGCAATCGCAAAATGTACTTTTTTAAACACATTTTTTTTAAAAATATCCTAGCCTCCAAAAAACAGTTGCAAAAAATATTGTAATATTGTAACGAACCTATTTTTAAATTATACCGATTGAAATTCTTTAAAAAATCGATACAATTCTTCCTGTTCTTGGCCACTATTTTTATGGATGCCCAAGAACTGCCGCCTGTTGAAAATTATGCCCCGGAAATTTATGGTGCTGAAAATCAGAACTGGTCCATTTCACAATCGGTAGACAATTATATTTATGCTGCCAACAGCAGTGGATTGTTGGAATTTAACGGCGCTAAATGGAAATTATACCCAACACCCAACGAATCAAGTTTGCGTTCTGTAAATGTTATTGACGATAGAATATACACTGGTTGCTATATGGAATTTGGGTATTGGGAAAAAAACGACTTTGGAAAATTGATTTACTTTTCCTTAAGCAAAAAATTGAAGGAGCCTTTACTTGAAGAAGAATTTTGGAATATTGTGAAATTTGACAATTGGATATTGTTTCAATCTTTACATCGAATATATATTTACGACACGGTTGACGAATCATTTAATAGCATTGAATCGAAAACCAATCTTCCGAAGGTTTTTAAAGTGGATGAAAGCATTTATTTTCAAAAAATGAATGATGGTCTTTACAAAATTGAAAATGGAAATCCGGTGTTGATTTCAAACCATCCAATATTACAAAATAATATATTGGTCAATATTTTCTCTGTCAATAAAAAAATGCTGCTTCAAACCCAGGAAAAAGGATTTTATTTTTTTGAAGATGAAAAGCTAACAAAATGGGATTTTCCTTCGAATGATGAAATTTCATCGATGAGTGTTTACAGCAGTTTGCGATTAGCAGACGGCAGTTTTATTTTAGGAACCATTTCAAACGGTATTTATCACATCGACATTCAAGGAAATCTTCTTACCAATATCAATCAGAAAAATGGTTTAAGCAATAACACCGTTTTATCTATGTTTGAAGATCGTGATCGCAATGTATGGCTTGGTTTGGACAACGGAATCAGCGTGATCAATTTCAACTCACCTTTTAGTATTTACAATGATATTTACGGAAAACTTGGAACAGTTTACGCTTCGGTAATCTTCAACAACAACCTATATCTGGGCACCAATCAGGGTTTGTTTTATAAAAGTATCAATTCCAAAGACAATTTTAAGTTTGTTAAGGGAACCAACGGCCAGGTTTGGTGTTTAAAAGTAATTGAAAACACGCTTTTTTGCGGACATAATAATGGTACATTTATTATTGATGAAAACAATGCAAACCTCATTTCTGACAAAATGGGAACTTGGGACATCAAATACATCAATAACAATAAAAATTTGTTGTTGCAGGGAAATTATGATGGACTTTTTGTACTGGAAAAAGTCAATAACACCTGGAAAATAAGAAATAAAGTGGAGGGGTTTGATATTTCAAGCAGACATTTTGAATTAATTGAAAACTATCAATTGTTTGTGAGCCACGAATATAAAGGAGTATATAAATTAAAAATAAATAGTGATTTTACAAAGGTTTTGAGTTATTCCACTGAAACCAGCGTTCCAAAAGGACTGAAATCAAGTCTGGTCAAATACAATGCTGACATCATTTATACAATTAAAGATGGTATTTTCAAATATCACGATAAAAAACAAAAATTTATTAAAGACTCCTTAATGTCAGCCAATTTTTTGGCAGATGACACTTATTTTTCAGGAAATTTGGTTGTTGATCCCAAAACTAACACCCTTTGGGGATTTACGAATAAAAACATCGTTTATTTTACTCCTGGCAAATTAAATAACATTCCCAAAACCATTAAAATTTACTTGCCGGCATCATTAAGAAGAGATATTGCCGGATTTGAAAGTATGACCAACTTAACAGGTCGTCAATTTTTATTTGGAACATCCAGAGGTTATATTATTTTGAATTTGGATAAGACAAATATTGAAAAGTCTTTTAAAATAGGGATAAATTCGATTGATAAAAGTATTCTTAATGCACAAAGCAAACCTGTTTCCTTAGAAAATAACAACACTTTTGAATATAGAAACAATAATTTGGTTTTTACTTTCAGCGTTCCCGAATTTGATAAATACTCAGAGGTAAATTATCAATATCAGCTTAAAGGAATGTACGATGAATGGAGCGAATGGAGCACAAATTCTGAAGTTTTCTTTAAAAACTTACCGGCAGGAAATTACACCTTCAATGTTAAAGCCAAAATAGGCAATGTGCTTTCATCAAATATTGCCTCGTATTCTTTTAGAATTGATAGGCCTTGGATGCTTTCAACCCCAATGCTTTTAATCTATTTTGTTTTATTTAGCGCATTGCTGTTTTTAATCCATAACCTTTACAAAAATTATTACGCCAAACAGAAACAAAAACTGATAGAAAGAAAACAGCGTGATTTTGCCTTGTCGCAATTGGAAAATGAAAAAGTGATTATGCGGTTAAAAAATGAAAATTTACAAAGCGAAATTTATAGCAAGACCAGAGAATTATCCGCATCAACAATGAACATCATCAATAAAAACGAACTCTTAAGAACCATAAAAGATGAGTTGTCTTTGGTAAAAGATGAAACCAACATAAAACCGGTAATTAAAATCATCAATAAAAATATTGCCAACACCAGTGACTGGGAAATGTTTCAGGAAGCTTTTAACAATGCAGACAGCGATTTTTTGAAGAAAGTAAAATCATTGCATCCATCCCTGAGCCCTAACGATTTACGCTTGTGCGCTTATTTGCGCTTAAACCTTTCTTCCAAAGAAATTGCGCCATTATTGAACATTTCCGTAAGGAGTGTGGAAATAAAAAGATACCGATTGCGCAAAAAAATGGACTTACCGCACGAAGATGGACTTGTTGAGTATATTTTAAAAATATAGTTTACTGCTACAGTAATTATTAACACCACAACATTACCACAACATTTAAAGAACTACAAGGTTATAGCTTGTTCAATTTTAATATTTTATTAACATTATTTTAATTGTTAATTGTCGTTTTTTTCTAATAACCGTCTAGTTGCAATGATTAAATAGCCATTATCAAAAAACGTTTACATTCCTTAAAAAACAACCTGTATATTTTTTGTATAGGTTGGTTTTNNCAAAACTATGAAGTAAAAGGAGTTGTAGTTGATGCAAGTGGTTCACCCCTGCCGGGCGTGTCCATAGTTGTTAAAAACACAACCAAAGGAGCGTCGACAGATTTTGACGGGAACTTTACTATATCCAATGTTCAAAAGGGCGAAACCTTAGTTTTCTCCTTTATTGGCTATAACACTAAAGAATTTTTAGTGAATAATGCCAATTTTATTAATGTAACACTTTCTGAAGATACGCAAAGCTTGGAAGAAGTGGTTGTTATTGGGTATGGAACTCAGAAAAAGAGTGTTGTAACGGGTGCAATTTCTAGCGTTAAAGCTGAAGAATTAGAAAACCTTCCTGTAGAAAGAGTTGAGCAAGCGCTTCAAGGACGTGTTTCTGGTGTTGTGATTGCAGCCAATTCTGGACAACCAGGTTCTGCATCAACTGTAAGAGTTCGTGGGATTACAACTTTTGATACTTATGGCGGAAATAATCCATTATGGGTTATTGACGGTGTAATTGTGGATATGGGAGGAATTGGTTATCTTAATCAATCAGATATCGAATCAATAGAGGTTTTAAAAGATGCTGCTTCATTGGCAATTTATGGTGCCCGTGCTGCTTCTGGAGCTATTTTGGTAACCACCAAAAAAGGTAAATCAGGAAAAATTGGTGTTAATTATACTGGTTTTACTGGAATTTCAGGTGCAGCTAATAAAGTGTCACTATTAAACGCAACAGAATATGGTGCATTAATGAATGAGAAATCTGTTGCTGACGGTGGTCCTGTATTATTTCCAAATTTATCAACTTTAGGTGTTGGAACAGATTGGCAGGATATTATTTTTAATGACAGAGCCTTGCGAACTTCACACGAAGTTAGTTTAAGTGCAGGTAATGAAGTTTCAACTTTTTATGCATCTTTTGGACTTAGTGAACAAGAAGGTATTGTAACATCTGACATCTCAAAATTTAACAAAAAAAGTCTTCGGTTAAATTCGACTCATAAAATATCAAAATATTTTTCTGTTGGGCAAACTTTGGGTTATGCGCATAAAAAAGAAATTGGTTTAGGAAACACCAATAGCGAATATGGCGGTCCTCTAAGCTCTGCTTTAAATCTTGATCCTATTACCAAAGCGGTAATTATCGATCCGGTAATAGCAAATAGCGCTCCTTACAGTACCAATTCGGTAATGAGAGATGCAAATGGAAATCCTTATGGAATTTCAAGTATCGTTGGACAAGAAATGACAAACCCACTTGCTTATACTCAAACCAGATTAGGAAACTATGGATGGTCTGATGATTTTGTAGGTAACGCATTTCTTGAAATTAATCCTATTGAAGGTTTAAAATTCAAATCTGCTCTTGGTGCAAAATTGGCTTACTGGGGATATGAAAGTTATACTCCTGAATTTTATTTGAACGCAACCAATTCCACTTCTCAAAATAATATTTCAAGAGGAAGAAATCAAGGATTTGGATGGAATTTAGAAAATACAGTGTCATATTCCAAAGAACTTGAAAAACATAATTTTACTATTTTATTGGGACAAGGAGTTTATATTGACAATATAACAAGTGGTGTTGGGGTAACTTTTTTCAATATTCCTGTTGATAATCGCAATGATGCTTCATTTAATTTTGATATCCCTTCAACTGATAAAACCACAAGCTCATACGATGGAACTGAGCACAAAGTGACTTCATTATTTTCAAGGTTAAATTATAACTATGATGAAAAATATTTATTTACAGGTATTATTCGTCGCGATGGGTCTTCAAGATTTGGTTTAAATAACAGATACGGTATCTTCCCTTCATTCTCATTGGGATGGAATACTTATAAAGAAGATTTTTGGACACAAAACGAAATCATTGACCAACTTAAAATTAGAGGTGGCTGGGGTGTNNCCAAATGCACCAGACAATCCAGATTTACGTTGGGAAGAAACCGCACAATTAAATGTTGGTTTTGAAGCAAAATTATTCAATACTTTAAATGTAACATTTGATTATTTTGTTAAAAAAACATCAGGTATTTTACAATTCACTGAAATTCCAGGATACGTTGGCGCAACAGGAAGTCCATTAGGGAACGTTGCCGATATGGAAAATTCAGGTATTGAGCTTGAACTAGGGTACAAAAAAGAATTTGGCGATGTGAAATTTTCAGCAAATGGAAATATTTCATACTTAAAAAATGAAGTTACTTATTTAGGACAAGGAAAAGATTTTATCACTTCAGGTGCAGCAGGATACCAATCAATGGGAGATATTACAAGAACTCAAGTTGGTGAAGGATATAACTCTTTTTATGGTTTTGAAACTGACGGAATTTTCCAAAACGCAGCAGAAGTTAATGCTTATACCAACGCTGCTGGCGGATTAATTCAACCAAATGCAAGTCCGGGAGATTTTAAATGGGTTGATGTAAATGGTGATGGAAATATCACCGGTGATGACAAACAATTTTTAGGCAGCCCAATTCCGAAATATACTTTTGGTTTAACTTTAAATGCTGATTACAAGGGGTTTGACGTATTGGTGTTTACCCAAGGAGCTGCAGGAAATAAAATATTCCAAGGATTACGAAGACTGGACGTTCCAACCGCAAATTATCAATCTGTTGCTCTAAGCAGATGGACAGGCGAAGGAACATCTAATGATTACCCTAGGCTTATCACTAGTGATCCAAATGGTAACTTCAGTAAAATGTCGAACTTTTATTTAGAAGACGGCGATTATATTAGACTTAAAACAGTACAAATTGGATATACATTGCCATCTAACACAATAAGTAAAATTGGTGCTCAAAAATTGAGACTATATGTTACTGGGGAAAATTTAGCGACACTAACCAATTATACTGGTTACGATCCGGAAATTGGAGGAAATGTTCTAGGGATTGACAGAGGTTATTATCCTCAGGCAAGATCTTTTATGTTTGGTGTTAACTTACAATTTTAATAACAATAAATTATGAAAACAAAAAAATATAAGTACCTATTATTTGCCATTGCAATGGTAGCTACAGTAATATCTTGTTCTGATGAATATTTAGATGTGGAACCAAAAGGCGTATTCCTTTCAGGAAACTATTACGCAAATCAAGAACAAGCATTTTCAGGACTTGTTTCTGTTTATGATGTGATGAGAAAAAATTCAGGTGGTTTTGAAAACATGGTTACTATGTTTAATGCCGGCTCTGATGACTTTTATGCAGGAGGAGGTAACTCAAGTGATGGTGCCGGAATACAATCTTTTTCAAACTATTCCATAAACCCAATTGCAATGCCTGTAAGTTTTTGGAGTGATCATTACCAAGGGATTTACAGAGCAAATATTTTGCTTTTAAAATTGCCTGAAACCACAATGGAAGAAAGCGTAAAAACACGTTATACTGCTGAGACTAAAGCATTGAGAGCTAATTACTACTTTAATTTGGTGAGAATGTTTGGAAATATTCCATTAATTTTAGAGCCTATAAGTTCTTCAGAAATGTATAATGTGACTCAGTCAGCACCATCAGCGATCTATGAGCAAATTGAAAAAGATCTTTTAGAAGCTATCCCTTCTTTACCTGCATCATTAAACCTTTCTACTGAAGCTGGTAGATTTACAAAAGGCGCTGCACAGGCATTGCTTGGAAAAGTTTATTTGTACCAAAATAAAAATGCATTGGCAGCTGAGCAATTGTCGCAAGTAAATGGTACGCCTGGTCAAACCAGCCAATATGGTTATAAATTATTAGAAGACTTTAATGATCTTTGGGTAGTTGACAATAAATTTAACACTGAAGCTATTTTAGAAGTTGCACACACCAATGTTGGACTTTCAGGATGGGGTAATTGGGGAAGTGGATCTGATGAAGGTAACTCTATTAATACAATGGTAGGGCCAAGAAGTTATGTTAAAATTAGTGCAAATGCGCCAGATTTACCTTCAGGTTGGAGTTTTAATCCAGTTTTACCTGAATTGTATGACTTATTAAAAAATGATCCTCGTTTTGGCGCAACTATTTTAGATTTGAAAGCTTTAAAAGAAGCAGGCGATGCTGACTATATAGGCGGTTATCAAGACACAGGATATTTCCTTAACAAATTCACCCCTACAAAAGCTGTTGAACACACTGGTGCAGGAGATGCAATTTTAAATTATCGTCAAAATTCTTATGTAATTCGCTTGGCAGATACTTATTTAATGGAAGCTGAAGCATTAGGAGGAACAGGATCTAGAGCACAAGCATTACTTGATGCAGTAAGATCTAGAGTTGGATTGCCTTCAATTCCTGTTTCAATGAATACTATTATGGCAGAACGCAGATTGGAATTAGCCGGAGAAGGCCATAGATGGTTTGATTTGGTTAGAACTGGTCAGGCAGCCACTAAATTAAGCAGCAGAGGATTTGTTGCCGGAAAACATGATATTTTACCTATTCCTTACAAAGAATTGGAAAATACAAAATTGGTACAAAACCCAAATTATAATTAAAAATATAAAAACATGAAATTATTTAAATATTTTTTAAGTGCGATTTTAGTCGTAACAGCTATTTGGAGTTGTACCGATGAGGATTTTGGCAGCCTTGATTTTTTATCAACCGCCACTGCTCCAACAAATGTCTCGGCATTGTTTAATGTCACACAAGACAATACTGGCACGGTAACAATTACGCCCAATAGTGAAGGCGCTGTTTCTTATGATATTTTTTATGGTGACAATACAGCTTCACCCAGCAACGTAAAACAAGGCAAAAGCATTGTACACGTTTATAATGAAGGTACCTACACCGTTAAAATAGCAGCTATTGGCATTACTGGTTTAAAAACTGAAATGACCCATAATTTAGTGGTTTCCTTTAAAGCTCCTCAAAATTTAGTGGTCGTTATCCAAAATGATTTGGCAGTTTCAAAAAAGGTAAACGTTACGGCAACTGCTGATTTTGCAATGTTGTTCGACGTATACTTTGGAGAAGCCGGCAACGATGAGCCAGTATCTGCAAATAATGGTGGGACTGCTTCTTACATTTATCAAGAAGCTGGAACATACACCATTAGGGTTGTATCAAAAAGTGCAGCCATTCAAACTACTGAATATACAGTAAGTTTTACGGTAACTGCAATATTACAGCCTTTGGCTTCTGCACCAACGCCTCCAAGCAGAGCTGCGTCAGATGTAATTTCTATTTACAGCGCAAAATATGTTGATGTGGCAGGTTCAAATTACAATCCAGATTGGGGACAATCTGGTCAGGGAAGCAGCTATGCTGAATTTGATTTGAATGGAGATAAAATGCTTAATTATATTAAACTAAGTTATCAAGGAATTGATCTTGGTTCGGCAATCAATGCTTCTTCTATGGAATTTTTACATATTGATATTTGGACGGCCGATGATATGTCAATAGATATATACCCACTTCCAAATGGTGTGATACCTGCAAACGAACGTTTTGTTACAAAAACTTTGGTGGCAAATCAATGGAACAGTTTTAACATTCCTTTGTCCGATTTTACAAGTCAAGGTTTGCCTTTAGGTAATTTAAAACAATTTAAGTTTGTTGGAGCTCCTTGGGCTACAGGAACTGTTTTTATTGACAATCTATATTTTTATAAAGCACCTGAACCAGCATCTGGACTAGAAGGAATATGGAAACTTGCACCTGAAGCAGGGGCATTAAAAGTTGGACCATCTTATGGAAGTGGTGAATGGTGGAGTAGCGATGCACAAGCTGTAATTGACAGGGCTTGCCTTTTTGATGATGAATATGTTTTTTCCATAGATGGATCATTTAGTAATGTTTTAGGAACATCAACGTTTCTGGAAGGATGGCAAGGAAAGTCCCCTGATGGTTGTGGAACTCCTGTAGCTCCTCACAATGGGTCTGCCGCCGCAACTTATATTTATGATGCGACTGCAGGAACTATTACCCTTAATGGAGCAGGTGCCTATTTAGGCATTCCTAAGGCCAACAATGCTGGAGAATTGCCAAATGTTGCTGTTCCTTCTTCTATTGTTTATGATGTAGTTCTTTCAGACAATAACAATACAATGACCGTTGTTATTGAAACAGGATCAGGCGTATTTTGGAGTTTTAAGCTTGTAAGATATATATCCCCTATTGTTGGAACATGGAAACTTGCACCTGAAGCTGGAGCTTTAAAAGTAGGCCCATCTTACGGAAGCGGTGATTGGTGGAGTAGCGATGCACAAGCTGTAATTGATAGGGCTTGTCTTTTTGATGACGAATATGTTTTCTCTTCAAATGGATCATTTAGCAATGTTTTAGGAACTTCGACGTTTCTGGAAGGATGGCAAGGAAAGTCCCCTGATGGTTGTGGAACACCCGTAGCTCCACACAATGGTGAAGGTGCAGCCACTTACTCCTATAATCCAACAACAGGTAAAGTTACTCTTAATGGAGAAGGCGCCTATTTAGGAATTCCAAAAGCAAACAATTCAGGAGAATTACCAAATGTTGCAGTTCCTTCTTCTATTATATATGATGCAGTACTTTCAGATAATAATAATAAAATGACAATAGTTATTGAAGCAGGATCAGGAGTTTTTTGGTCCTTCAAATTTGTTAAGAATTAAAAAATTAATAAAATGAAAAATATAAAATATATAATCACTTTTCTTTCCATTGCACTGGTATTCAGCAGCTGCGAAAAAGAAAACTATGAGTTTGGTGATCTTGTTACGCCTACAAATATGGTGGTAACAACTGAAATTGTTGGCGTAGATGCCACACATCCAAACGGAGACGGAAGCGGAACAGTTCATTTTAATGTTACTGCAGATAATGCAATTACATATAGATTTGTATATGATGGAGCTGAATCAACATCTGCTTTAGGAACAAAAACTTACACTTTCGGAACAACAGGTCTTAAGAAATATGCAGTAACTGTTGTCGCATACGGAACGGGTGGTGTTTCAAGCAGTAAAACTGTTGAAGTTGAAGTTTTGGTGGTGTACTTACCGCCTGCCGATTTATTGACAATGTTAACATCTGACAGTTCAAGAACTTGGAGATTGAAGGCTGAGTCTACCGGACACTTTGGTGTTGGCCCAGCTGATGCTGACCAACCAGTTTGGTGGGCTGCTGCTCCTAATGATAAAGCTGCATTTGGAGCATATGATGACCGATTCATTTTTAATGTAGACGGAACATTTACGCACATTACAAATGGTGATACATTCGGGAAATTGGCAGCTATGGCTGCTGATTTAGGCGGTGATCAAGGCTTAACGCCTGATGGCAACGGTGAATCTGTTTTCGCATTGGCAGATTACAGCGAAAGCTGGAACTTATCTGCTCCTGGCGGACAAGAAACATTAACATTTTCAAATATTGGATACCACGGATTTTATGTTGGTGGTGACCATAAATATGCAATCTTATCCAGATCTGCAAACGAAATGTCTATTAAAACTGTAGGAGCCGATGGTAATGGCTGGTTTGCAATATTAGTTGCAATTGACTAAAAATTAATTTTAAAATGAAGGGGTAAATTACCCCTTCATTTTATATTCTATTTAAATATCGATTTAAAAAAATCTTTTATGCATATTCCTTTCAAATTACACAAGATTTTTCTTCCTGTAGTCTTATTTTCAATTATTATGTTTTCTTGTGGAGGAGGAAGCGATGATAGCGAACCAATTGACACAAGTACCCCTTCTAATCTTATGCTCACTGCAAATCTTGTTGGCGCAAACACCAACAATCCTAATGGAGATGGCAGCGGCAAAGTTATTTTTAACTTTTCTGCAGACAATGCTACTTCTTATAAAATTAATTTTGGAAATGGAGATACCGCAGAAACTTCATCCAATTCTATTTCTTACACTTATACAGGTGGAGGTATCTCAAATTATAATGTCTTTGTCTCTGCTTACAAGGGCGATAAATTCATTTCAAAAAACATTACAATTACCATAAAAGTGAATACTGGTCTTATTTTCTCTGATGAATTTGACACTCCAGGCAGCCCTAATACCAATAAATGGACCTATGACACAGGTGCTGGTGGTTGGGGAAATGGCGAATCTCAGTATTACACAAACAGAACCGACAATGTGGTTATTGCAAACGGTATTTTAAAAATTACGGCAAAAAAAGAAAGTTACCAAGGCGCTGAATACACTTCAACACGTATGAAAACACAAGGTAAATTCGATTTTAAATATGGCAAAGTTGAAGTGAGGGCAAAACTTCCCCAAGGCGGAGGTACCTGGCCGGCAATTTGGATGCTTGGCTCAAATATTACAACGGTAGGTTGGCCAGCTTGTGGAGAAGTTGACATTATGGAACACGCCGGTAACAGACAAGGAATTGTTTCAAGCGCTATGCATACGCCTTCCAGTAATGGGAACACTTCAAATACTGGTTCGCAAACTTTGGCCGATGTATCAACGGCATTCCACGTATATGCAGTGGAGTGGACAAGTCAAAGTATGGTATTTTCTGTTGATGGCGTTGTTCATTATACCTACAATCCTACCACCAAAAATAGCAGTACCTGGCCTTTTGATGCCAAGCAATTCCTTATTTTAAATGTGGCGATGGGCGGAACATTTGGCGGTGCAATAGATTCCAATTTNNACAATCAAAAAAAATTAGATGAAAAGAATAATTATTTTATTAATTTTTTTGCTGTTGGGTATTCATTCAATTGCACAGTCATTGAAGGTTATGACCTATAACATTCGTTTGGATGTTGCGGTTGACGGTGAAAATGCCTGGCCGCTGAGGAAAGATTTTCTTACCTCACAAATTCAATTTTATGAACCTGATGTTTTCGGAATTCAGGAAGCAAAACCAAATCAAGTGCTTGATATTTCAACAAAACTTCCCAAATACAACCAAGTTGGCATTGCAAGAGAGGGAAAAGGAATAGGTGAATCTTGTAATATTTATTACAATAAAGACCGATTTGCACTGAAAGAATCCAATACGTTTTGGCTTTCTGAAACTCCCAATAAAATATCCAAAGGATGGGATGGTGCTTACATCAGGGTTTGCACCTTTGCTCTGCTTAAAGATAAAAAAACAAAAAAAAATATTTGGATTTTCAATACGCATTTAGACCATAAAGGTGAAGATGCCAGAACTAAAGGTATTGCATTGATACTTTCAAAGATAGCGGAAGTAAACACTAAAAATTATCCTGTTATTTTTATGGGTGATTTTAATTCTGAACCAAATTCAGCAAGAATCATTTCTCTAAAAAATTATATGGATAACAGCAGAGATATTTCCGAAGAAAAGCCTTTCGGACCATCAGGAACATTTAACGGATTTAACCATAATGAACCTGTGACCTCTTTAATTGACTATATCTTTATCTCAAAAAACAGTGGTTTAAAAGTTAATAAATATGCGATTTTGAGCGACTCAAAAGATTTAAAATATCCGTCGGATCACTTTCCTGTTTATGTCAAACTAAGTTTTCAATAATGAAAAATAAAATATTAACAATGATGAAATCTCTAATTCTACTATTTGTTTTTATTGCCTTAAACAATTGCAGTAAACAAAATAATGAAGATAACAATCCTTTGCCTGAACCACCCGTGGCTACAAACGAAGTAGATTTTTGGCTCACAAAAGCTGACCAATCCGTGAAAATTCAAAAACAAGTCGGTATTTTGGCATTTAAGGATTCCTATAACAATTACCCAAATATTGAAGTAAATGATGCACAAACTTTTCAAACTGTAGAAGGATTTGGATTTTCGCTTACTGGCGGAAGC
>DPCK01000045.1 GCA_003516285.1 Lutibacter sp.
TTAATGTTGGAAATGATTTCGCTTTACTTAGAACAAACGCCAACCATCCTTGGCGCAATGAAACAAAGCGTTGCCGATAAAGATTGGCCTTCATTGTACAAAGCGGTGCATAAATTAATTCCGTCTTTCTCCATCATGGGCATCAATGCCGATTTTGAAAATATGGCAAAAAAAGTGCAGGAACGTGCAAGTAAGGAGCAAAATATAGATGAAATTCCAAGCTTGGTTATTTTGCTTGATAAAGTTTGTGAACAGGCTTGTGAAGAACTAACAGAAACATTTAATGAACTAAAAGACACCGAAATCAAATAAAAAAAGATTGTTCTAAAAAAACTGCCGCCAAATCTAACTCTAAAATAGAGAAGGAAACTCCAAAACTAAAGAAAGAACGTAAAAAATAAGCCTATTCCTTTATCAGAAAAATTGCTATATCCTATCATAAGAAATGTCTTTTTAGATATTTGTTCCGAATCTAGAGAATATAAATCTATCCAATAATTAATTGTATTTACTTACATAGCGCCATGATAAAAAAGCGATGAACTTGATTTTTCTAATTTGATATACTCTTGTAAAACTGAAATTAGCACTGTACCTTTACCCTTGTGGATGCTATTCATCCTTAGAAAAATTATGTGATAATAATTTTATATTCTATTATATATCAGTCTTTTATCATAATTTACATGTCTCCATTTACTGATTTTTTAATGAAATATATAATTTATCATTTACTAAAAAAATTATATATTTACATATTAATGCAATATTAATTCCTTAAATGAGAAAACTGAAAAATCCCCTCCATCAGAAAATTAATACTGACAAAATTAGTTCTCACAAGATTCGAAGAATTATTTTGAAAGTAATTATTGGATATGGAATTGTTGCTGTTTTATTTTTTATTGCAGTAAATATGGCTCAGAAAAAACTTTCACAATTAACTGAAACGGTGTCAGTTATTTTGGAGCCGAACATCAAACTCCTTAAATTAAAAGAAATATCCAGCTCACTTTATAATGCTGAGGCAAATGTTAAAGCATATACTATCAGTCGCGATACTGCTTATTTGCGTAATTATGAAAATTATTTCAACTATCTAAATACGCAGCTTGACACCTTACTTTTGTTGTCGGTCAATGGTAAGAACATTGACGCAAGCAGTGCAAAGGATAAACAAAAATTCTCAACACAGATTGACACATTGAGAAAACTCATTCTAGCCAGGGTTGATTTATTTAGCGAATACATCGAATTAAAAACAGAAGATAATTCAAAGGATGTGCTTTTAAAGTTGATTCAAAAAATAAAGGTTAAAAAACCTGTTGTAAAAAATATTTCTGAACAAAAAACGAAAACTCCAAAAAAATCTTTTTTCTCACGATTATACTCATCAAAGAAGAAGAATGAAGATGTCCCAGTTTTTGTTTTACCTCGTGTTTCCCTAGATTCAGTTCAAAGAAACATCCTCAAAACTATTACTCAAACGCAGCTGGAAGAAAAAACAAAGGAAAGTTTGCAACTGTCAAAAGAGATAGATATTACGCAACGAGAATATCTAATGATGAATCACATTTTTTCACTTTTAAACAGCATGGAAGAAAAAGAACTTGCTGAAGGAATAAAAAGAGTCCAAATGGCCACTAAAGAAACCACTACCAAAATTAGTTTCATAAGTAATTGGTTAACAGGAATTGGGCTAATATTCGCACTTATTTTTTCGTATTTCATATACCTCGATATTCTGAAAGCCAAGAGTTATAGGGAACAACTTTTCTTAACAAAATGGAAAGCTGAAAAATTAGCTTCTCAAGTTGCCGAAGAAGCAAAACTTAAAGCAGAAAGTGATACACAAATTGCAGAAATGGCCATGAAAGCGAAACAACAATTTTTATCGAATATGAGTCACGAAATAAGAACCCCAATGACTGCAATTATTGGATTTACAAAAGTTGTATTAAAAACAGATTTATCGGAAAAACAAAAAGAATATTTGAATGCCATAAAAACAAGCGGTGATTCCTTAATTGTGCTTATCAATGACATTTTGGATTTGGCAAAAGTTGATTCGGGGAAAATGTTCTTTGAGCAAACCCCATTTAAAATGTCGGAATCCATTACTGCAATCATTCAATTGTTTGAGATAAAAACCCAAGAAAACAATACAGAATTAATCATAGAATACGACCAAAAAATTCCTGAAGTTTTACTTGGCGACCCTATGCGTTTACGTCAGATCATTTTAAATTTGATGAGCAACGCCGTTAAATTTACTTCGGGTGGAAAAATTAAAGCAAGTGTTCGTTTACTGAAAGAAGATAAAAAGAAAGTGACTCTTGAATTTGCAATTGCCGATACCGGAATTGGCATTCCTCCAGCCCAAATAGCAACTATTTTTGAAAATTTTCAACAGGCATCTACGGGTACTTCAAAAATGTACGGAGGAACCGGATTAGGGCTTGCCATTGCCAAACAATTGGTAGAATCGCAAGGTGGAAGCATTGCCGTAAAAAGTAAAATTGATGTAGGTTCAACTTTTAGTTTCATCATGAGTTTTCAAAAAACAAATGATAACGTGAAAGTAACTACCGAAACACAAAACACCACATCAGAATCGGAAACTGTACCCAAAAATATCAAAGTTTTGGTGGTGGAAGATATTGCGCTCAATCAATTGTTGATGAAAACCCTTTTGGATGATTTCGGATTTGATTGCGATATTGCTTTCAACGGAAAAATAGCCATTAATAAAGTTCAAAACAACCATTATGATATTGTTTTAATGGACTTGCAAATGCCTGAGATGGACGGATTTGAAGCCACAGATTATATTCGGAATACGATGAAATTGAACATTCCTATTATTGCGCTTACCGCCAATGTCACTACGATTGATTTGGAAAAATGCAAAGCAATTGGTATGAATGATTATATTTCAAAGCCTGTTGAAGAGCTAATCTTGTACAAAAAAATAGTTGATCTGGTAAATAAACCGATACCGGAAAAACCAAATGATGTGAATCAAAATAAGGATTTAAAAAAAGATTTTGATCAGGAGAATGAAGAAAATGACAAAATAAAATGTACTGATTTAACGTATTTAAAACAACGCACAAAGTCCAATCAAAAATTAATGTTGGAAATGATTTCGCTTTTTTTGGAACAAACGCCTAGCATTATTAGTGCAATGAAACAAAGCATTGCCGAAAAAGATTGGCCATCATTGTACAAAGCAGTTCATAAATTAATCCCTTCTTTCGCAATTATGGGTATCAATATGAATTATGAAAACAATGCAAGAAAACTTCAGGAATATGCAAAAACAGAACAAAATTTAGATGAAATAGCTGCTTTGTTTTTACAAATTGATAACATTTGCATACAGGCTTGTGAAGAATTAACAGAAACATATAATATAATGAAAGGCACTGAAGAAATTTAACCTTCAAAAATGCAATTGGGTTTTATATGCTATCATTAAATTGAAAGTATAAAACAAAATAAAAAATGAATCCAATACTTAAAAATATTTTAGCCATCATAGCCGGAATCATTATTGGAAGTGGCGTGAATATGGGAATTATTATGATAAGTGGTTCAATTATTCCGCCGCCAAATGGCGCTGATGTAACCACTTCGGAAGGATTGAAAGCGTCTATGCATTTATTTCAGCCCAAACATTTTGTTTTACCTTTTTTGGCACATTCGCTTGGTACATTCTCCGGGGCACTTATCGCAGCAATTATTGCGGCTAACAATAAAATGAAATTTGCATTGGGTATTGGCGTATTTTTCCTTACAGGTGGAATTGCCAGTGTTTTTATGCTTCCTTCTCCAACTTGGTTCACTGTTTTAGACTTACTTGGCGCCTATCTTCCATTGGCCTATTTTGCAGGAAAATTAATAGTGAAGAAACCAAATCAATAAAGTTTTTGCACTTCAACAAAACAGATTTAAAACAATCTTTCTTCAAATCTTAACTTATACAACCCATTTAAGTTAAACAATTAAAATTTCAAAACTGCCTTGAGTTTTATGCAAATCTGTGAATTTTGTAACATTAATCAATAACTATGTAATATAAATCATTTAAAAAATTTCCATTTTTGCAATCAGACTTAATAAAATATCCTATGAAATCTTTTCAAATTTTAATTTTCCTTTCTTTAATTTTTATAAGTTGTCAGTCACAAGAAAAAAGGAATCAGCCTCAGAATAACAATCCAACACAATCTGCTGTGATGCTAAAAGATACGTTGAATAAAGCCGAAAACAATAAGCAATCTTTGGTTTTAACTTTTGATGCATTGCAATTGGTGGATCAAATTTCAGGATCTTCGAATGAATTGCCATTTGGCACGCCACAAAATCAGCTAATTGAAATCATAAATAATACATTTCAATCAGATGCTGTAAGTATTGACGTAATTCCCGATTGCGGTGCAGGCCCTTTAAAAATGGTGGCTTGGAACAATGGATTAACGTTGGTTTTTCAGGAAAATAACACGAAAAGTGCCGGATCAAAAATAGATTGGTTATTTCAAGGTTGGTCTGTCGATGACGCTAAAGATGGTGTTCAAAAGCTGACCACAATGGCCGGCATAGGTATTGGATCAACGCTGGATGAAATTCAAAGTGCCTATGAAATTGAAGTTCGAAAAACAAGTTTGGGATATGAATTTTCAACCGCCGCCGGTATGTACGGAATTTTAGAAGGCACAGGCAAAGATGCAAAAATCACCCATCTATGGAGTGGCGTAAGCTGTAATTTCAGGTAAAATGCTAATAATAGATTGATGTTCTTTTAAATTATTTGCTGAAATCTGTGAATGATGTAACTTTTATCAAAAGTTATGTAACTAATTGGTTGTAAAAATCTCCATTTTTGTTATATAAATAAGTTATAAAAAACACTGCATATTGAAGTTATTATTGATTAAAAAAAGTAACTTCAGGAACCTTAAATATAATAAAAACTATAAAAATCATTAAAATAAAACCTAAATAATCAACTGTATGAACAATATATTCAGAGGCTTAATTGCCGGTTTCGGAGCAAATAAATTAGGCGGAGGCTGCATAAGCACCGTGGTCATTTTTATTATTATTTGGGTGGTGCTTGGACAATGTTCCTAATAATCCAATAACATTTAATTTTAACGAATAACAATGGTGATGACTTCAAAAAAGTTTCACTTAAAAATAACTATTATGACAATTCAAATAAATTCAGACAATAACTTAACAGTTCACAAAGAATTCAGGGCGCAATTACAAAGCCAAATAACGGAAGAATTAAGCAGATTTAGCGATCATATCACAAGGTTGGAGGTGCATCTTTCTGATGAAAACGGACATAAAGACGCGCTCAACGATAAACGATGTTTGGTGGAAGCGCGACTTGAAGGAATGAAACCAATCGCCGTTACAAACATTGCAAACAACCACGAACAGGCCGTTGAAGGCGCCATTGATAAATTAAAATCTACTTTAGACTCAAAATTTGGTCGTTTGAACAATCATTAAGATAAAATGCAGGACTTTGAAGTTTCGGATTTAAATAAGTATGTTAAACATTAAAAATAAACAATTATGATGGATCACGATTATTGGGGAATGGGATATGGAATATGGTTTGTTCCTGTCATTATAATTCTCATATTTGTCCTGTTTTTTCGAAAAAGGTTGAATAAGTAAACCTTAACGATTTAATTGAACAGCATAAAAGATGAATTTATCGAATGCCTGTGTCAAAATACAAATTTATGTTGGTGATGCCAACTGCATTCACCGTAACTTCTTTAATCTGGAATTCTGCACCCATTATTGGTGCGGAATTGTCAGGTATTATTTTGTAGTTTCCCGGCGCCAACATTACCATAAATTCCCCGGCAGCATTGGATGAAAACGATGTGATTAATTTATTTTTTAAATTATAAACGCGAAATAATGCGCTAAAAGGTGCGTCATTAACCTGGCCTTCCATCTCAACCGGATTGATTGGTCCTCTGTAAACAATGCCTTCCAAACCTGTTGTAATTTCCTCTTTATTATTTTCACAAGCAGAAAGCACAAGAAAAATCATTAGAAATATGCCTATGTTTCTTTTTATGATTGTTCTCATTTGTTAAACACGATTTATAATATTTTAAGAATTGCCAACTTTGTAAAGTTACAAAATTTGCCACAAAATAGTCATTAGCTATTTGTCCATTTTAAATGCAATTTAAAATTTCAAAAGATTATCCGATAGTTTTTAGGTTACTTTAAAGAATATTATTTTCAAAATTTAGTAAAATTTGATTAATTTCAACAAAAAATATTTACACACAAAACATATTGAAATGGGCAAACTATTTGGCGGATCCGGCAAAAAAAATTATCAGGCAGAAAAAACAAGATATCAGAAAATGAATTACAGGCGCTGCGGAAACAGCGGCTTGATGCTCCCTGAAATTTCTTTGGGATTGTGGCATAATTTCGGATTTACGGACGATTTTAAAAATGCCAGAAATTTATTAAAATGTGCTTTTGACAACGGAATTACCCACTTCGATTTGGCCAACAATTACGGTCCGCCCTATGGTGCTGCAGAATCCACTTTTGGCACCATTTTTAAAAAAGATTTTAAACCGTATAGAGATGAACTTCTTATTTCCACCAAAGCAGGCTGGGATATGTGGCCCGGACCTTATGGAAATTTCGGTTCCAGAAAATATTTGATTTCAAGCTTGGACCAAAGTCTGCAAAGAATGGGTCTTGACTATGTCGATATTTTTTACCACCACCGCCCAGACCCTGAAACGCCGCTGGAAGAAACTATGGGAGCGCTCGATCATATTGTAAGGCAAGGCAAAGCACTTTACGTTGGGATTTCTCAATACAATGCAGAAGATACGGTAAAAGCGACTAAAATTTTGAAGGATTTAGGAACCCCTTGTTTAATTCACCAACCCAAATACAATATGATGGACCGTTGGGTTGAAAACGGATTGTTGGATGTTTTGGAAAATGAAGGTGTTGGGGCCATCGCTTTTTCACCGTTACAACAAGGAATTTTAACCGATAAATATTTAATGGGATTTCCTGAAGATTCAAGAGCCGTAAAAGATGGGCGTTATTTAAAAACGGATCAAATTGACAAATACCTGATTTCAAGAGTGAACCAATTAAATGAAATTGCGATTTCCAGAGGACAAAGTTTGGCGCAAATGGCCATTGCATGGTTGTTGAAAGATAAAAGAGTCACCTCAGTTTTGGTTGGTGCCAGCAGATCCGAACAATTGCTGGACAGTTTAAAAGCATTGGAAAATTTAAAATTCTCAGAAGAAATCCTTAAAAAAATTGAAAATGTGCTGAAATAGATTTTCCCGAGGTTTCTTTTATTTATAAACCTCATAATTCAAAAGTTGTTTTTATAATTAAAATTTGCATTACTGTTTTTCAACCAAAAATGGTCCTTTAAATTAATTTAAAATTGTATAAAGTACATTAAACTATAAAAATTTATAGTTTTGCACTTATTCTTATTGAATACAAATCATAAAATGGAAAAAGTTTTTAGACCGAAGTTTTTTAGCCTGCTAAAAACCGGTTTTACAAAAAAACAACTTACATCAGATCTTTTTGCTGGAGTTGTGGTTGGAATTGTTGCTTTACCTCTTGCCATTGCATTTGCGGTTGCATCAGGGGTTTCTCCCGAAAAAGGACTTATTACTGCTGTTATCGCTGGTTTTTTAATTGCGCTATTGGGTGGCAGCCGTGTTCAAATTGGTGGTCCAACAGGAGCGTTTATTATTATTTTATATGGCATCATTGAAAAATACGGCATAGATGGCCTTATTATTTCTTCGGTAATGGCTGGCATTATGCTGGTTGCTTTCGGATTGCTAAAATTGGGCTCTTTATTGAAATATTTTCCACATTCATTGGTTGTCGGATTCACAAGCGGTATTGCAGTGGTTATTTTTTCCACCCAAGTAAGAGATGCGCTTGGTTTAGACATTGCCAAAGTCCCTTCCGATTTTATTGATAAATGGAAATTGTTTTACAATCACATTGACCAAATTAACTATTATGCACTTGGCGTCACTTTGGTTACCATAGGAATTATATTGCTTTTCAGTAAGTTAAAAACAAAAGTGCCCGGGTCTTTTATTGCCATTATTGGAATGACCGTCATTGTTCAACTATTTGATTTGCCTGTTACCACCATCGAATCCTTTTTTGGAGATATTCCTGCAAAATTCAATTTTGTGATTCCAAATTTTCAATTCGATAATTTTTCAATGTATTTACAGCCGGCCTTAACCATCGCCTTATTGGGAGCTATAGAATCGTTGCTTTCTGCAGTTGTTGCCGATGGAATGATTGGAGGAAATCACCGATCCAATACCGAATTAATTGCCCAAGGAATTGCAAATATCGTTACACCATTTTTTGGAGGCATACCTGCAACAGGCGCAATTGCCCGTACTGCGACAAACGTAAAAAATGGAGGAAGAACTCCTGTGGCAGGCATTATTCATTCCGTTACCTTATTATTGATTATGTTATTTTTTGGGCAGTGGGCAAAATTAATTCCAATGTCTGTTTTGGCCGGAGTGCTAATTATAGTTGCTTACAATATGAGCGAATGGCGTTCCTTTGCATCAATATTGCATAGCTCCTCATTTGATATAATTATTCTATTCTCTACATTTCTTCTTACGGTATTTGTGGATTTAACGGTTGCAATTGAAATTGGTATTGTATTGTCTGCATTGTTATTTATGAGAAGAATGTCTAAACTTGGAACTACTTTAGCCGATGATATTGACACAGACCTAATATCCGATTACTCAGATTTGCCAAAAGATTTTTCTGTTTATGAAATTAGCGGCCCTTTGTTTTTTGCTTCAGCCAAACAATACACGGAAGTCATTAAAATATTGGGATTGTCAAGTAAAATACTCATCATACGAATGCGTCACGTGCCATTTGTGGATGCCACTGCCATTCATAATTTCTTGGAGGTTTTAAAAATATTGAAAGAATCGTCAAAAGTAACAATCATATTGTCAGGTGTTCGGGAAACTGTTTATAACGAATTGAAAAAAAGCGACATTGTTAACATTATCAGTCCGGATCAAATATTTGACACTTTTAAAGATGCTTTAGATTACGCAAAAAAAACATATCATACCAAATAAATTTATACTTACAAACGGAAAGGATTATGTTTGTAAAACCAACCCGTCATAAGCCAAAAACATATTTTTTGGAAGCGTTTTTTCGACTTCTGAATGAAATCCCAAACGAACGCTGATGTGCGTAAAATAAGTTTTTTTGGCTTTTAATTCCTGGCTTAAGGCAATTGCTTCAGCCAAATTTAAATGCGTGGGATGGGTTTCCTGACGGAGTGTATTGATGATTAAAATGTCCAAATTCTGCAATTTTAATTTTTCTTCCGCTGAAATGGCTTTAACATCGGTTAAATAGGCAATATTGTGAAACCTGAAACCGAAGATATTAATATCGCCGTGGGAAACTTCAATGGGTATCACCTTTAAATTTTGAATAAAAAAAGGCTCGTTTTTAATCTCATTTTGTTGCACGCTGGGCGCACCAATGTATTTATTTTCTTCATTAAAAATATAATCGAAACGCCTCGCCAAATTGACTAAAACATCCATTTTTGCATAGATGGGAACTGCGCCAAGTTGCGCGCTGAACGGACGCAAATCGTCCAACCCAGCCGTATGGTCTGAATGAATGTGCGTAAACAGCACACCGTTAATTTTTGAGACATTGGCCCGAAGCATTTGATATCGAAAATCCGGTCCGCAATCTACTACATAAGTAAAATGTTCCCATTCAACCAAAATGGAAACACGCAAACGCTTATCGCGCTTATCGGCCGATAAACAAACCGGGTGCTTGCTGCCTATAACCGGAATTCCCTGTGAAGTTCCTGTGCCTAAAAAAGTGATTTTAATGTGCAATCTATGCTGTTTTAAATTTTCCTAATCCATCAATATTGTGTAAAATTAGGCAAACATTATTGAATGATTGTCATAGCTTTTAACTTTCTCAATGATGCAGATCTTAAAAAAATCAAAGCTTGAAATTTTTAAGCCTATTTTTAACTTTATAATTGCAAAACAAAATTTGAAAGCATTTTAAGATCATATAACGTGATTTTTGCGATATTTATCAGCATAAATTCAAAAAAAAGGGAAATTCACTAAATTTGTGATTGTTATCGATTTATATAATTGAAATATTTCAGTACCTTTGCCACTTATATTTAAAAGGCAAAAAAATGATAAAATTTCAAGCGGTGACACTTTATTTTAATGGCGTTTTCACTGTTATTTGTGTTATTTTTTCAATGCTTTTCGCTGATGGTAAATTTATAGGATATGAAACTGGCCTCTTTGCTGGTTTTCTTTTTTTAATACGTTTTCCATTTTTATTTCAAATGAATAAATTAAATATTCCATATAATTTTACACACAATAAAACCTTACATATATGAAAATAGGCGTTTTAAAAGAAACACAAAAAGGAGAAAACCGGGTAGCTATTTCACCCAATATTGCCAAACTGCTCGTTGAAAAAGGCTTTGAGCTTTTGGTTCAAGAAGATGCAGGAGTAGCTTCGTCATTTAAAAACTCAGATTATGACTTGGTTGGTGCTTCCATTAAAAGCAGGGATGAAATTTTTAAGGAAGCTAGTATTCTGATAAAAATCAATCCTTTTACGGAAGAAGATTTAAAATTGGTTCAAAAAGGACAAATATTAATGAGCCAGTTGTACTACTTGTCAAACCCTGAATTGATTAAAGCAATCGCAGAAACAGGCGCAACAGCATTTTCTATGGACGCTATGCCGCGTATTTCAAGAGCGCAGGATATGGACGTTTTAAGTTCACAAAGCAACCTGGCTGGCTATAAAGCGGTGATTGTAGGCGCCAATGAAATGACCAGAATATTTCCGTTGATGATGACTGCCGCAGGAACAATTATTCCTTCAAAAGTATTAATTTACGGTATTGGCGTTGCGGGTTTACAGGCAATTGCAACCGCAAAACGTTTGGGCGCTGTGGTGATGGCTACGGATATTAGAACCGAAACCAAAGAACAGGCCGAATCTTTGGGTGCAAAATTTATTTCGGTGGACAATACAGGAGAACAATCTGAAGGCGGCTATGCCAAAGAAGCTTCTGAAGATTATGCTCGCCGACAAAAAGAAGCCGTGAACAAATCGTTATTTGAAGCCGATTTGGTGATTACCACCGCAATGGTTCCAGGACGAAAAGCACCTGTTTTGATTACCGAAGATCAGGTGAAACAAATGAAAAATGGCGCAGTAATCATTGATTTGGCTGCTGCACAAGGTGGAAATGTTGAGATCAGCGAAATGGATAAAACGGTCCTAAAACACGGCGTAAAAATTATTGGATCAACGATGGCTCCGGTAAGCGTTTCAACAAATGCCAGCGAATTGTATGCAAAAAATATGTATAATTTCTTAATGCATTTAACGGCCGACAATCAGTTTAAATGGGAATTGGAAGAAGAAATTACCGACGGCACTTTAATTGTGCACGAAGGGAAAATTAGAAAAAACTAAAAAAATTATATAAATTATGAATGAATTAGTAGAATTTATCAGCAATAATCTTCAATTATTATATATCCTTATTTTAGCGATATTTATTGGTGTAGAATTAATTAAAAATGTTCCTTCCGTACTTCACACNNTTTAAATGTGGTTGGTGGTTTTGTTGTGACCGACCGTATGTTACAAATGTTTAAAAAGAAAAAATAATGAATATCACTCTAAGTATTATCTATCTTATTACAACCATAACATTTGTTATCGGTTTAAAAATGCTGGGACATCCAGAAACAGCAAAAAAGGGAAATTTAATTTCTGGTGTCGGTATGGGAATGGCGATTGTTGCAACCATATTTTTACACGATTTTGAAGTTCCTTCAACTAATTATATTTTAATTGGTATCGCACTTTTAATCGGAACTATCCTTGGGTATTTGATTGCTATGAAAGTGGCAATGACAAAAATGCCGGAATTGGTATCCTTATTTAATGGTTTTGGGGGCGGTAGCGCACTTTTAATAGGACTGGTTGAATTTAGTAACTTTTCAACGGATGCCACACAAACCTCCACAATCATTGCAGCCATTATTATTGGAAGCATCACTTTTACAGGAAGTTTAATTGCCTGGGCCAAATTAAATGGTTCTATGAAAGACATCAGATTGCCAAACTACAACCTGATCAATAATTTAATAATTTTGGCGCTTATTGCATTTGGTGCATACATTGTGATGTATGATTCAACCAATTTAATGCTCATTTACCTATTGCTTGCAGCTTCCTTGATATATGGTGTTTTATTCGTAATCCCAATTGGTGGTGCAGATATGCCTGTTGTAATTTCATTATTGAACTCTTTAACAGGTATCGCGGCGGCAATAACAGGTATTTTGTACGGCAATATGGTAATGATGGTTGGCGGTATTTTAGTTGGTTCGGCCGGATTAATCTTGACCTTTATTATGTGTAATGCGATGAACAGATCTCTTTCAAATGTTATATTTGGTGCATTTGGAGGCGGTGACTTGGCCATCGCAGCGGTTGGAAAAACCGGTGGAACTATCAAAAAAACCACAGCAAGTGACTCTGCTATTATGTTGAATTACGCAAGTAAAGTGGTTATTGTGCCCGGTTATGGTTTGGCAGTGGCGCAAGCACAGCACGTTATTCACGAATTAGAGGAACTATTGACCAAAAAAGGCGTCGATGTTTCTTATGCCATTCATCCTGTGGCCGGACGTATGCCAGGACATATGAATGTATTGTTGGCCGAAAGTAATGTAGCTTATGATAAATTAATTGAAATGGACAATATAAATCCGCAATTCCCCAATACTGATGTTGTACTGGTTGTTGGTGCAAATGACGTTGTAAATCCGGCTGCACATAACGATCCTTCAAGTCCAATTTACGGAATGCCAATTTTGGATGTGGAGAATGCAAAACACATTATTGTAAACAAACGAAGTATGAATGCCGGTTATGCCGGAATTGAGAATGAATTGTTCTTCAACCAAAAAACTTCAATGCTTTTTGGTGATGCCAAAAGTGCTTTAACTGAATTGGTTAACGAACTTAAGAATATGTAATTTTTTTATACTTATAGGTAAAATCGGGCAAGTATTCAATTGAATGCCTGCCCGATTTTCTTTGCAAAAAAATTAACTCACCTGTTCACCGTTTTTCAAAGATGGCTTTGACGCTTTCAACAGCACAATTTCCTTTTGATGATTTTCAACGCCCAAAACCAAACATTCACTGATGAAATTGGCAATTTGTTTGTCCTTAAAATTTACGATGGCCAATATTTGCTTATGCAGCAAATCCTCTTTGGCATATAACTGCGTGATTTGGGCACTCGATTTTTTTATCCCCAAATCTCCAAAATCAATGGTAAGTTGGTAGGCCGGTTTTTTAGCTTTTGGAAAATCAACAACCTCAATAATAGTTCCAATTCTAATATCAACTTTATTAAAATCATCGAAGGTAATTTCTGGTTTATTCATCGTTATTCGTCGGTAATTATAAATTCTGTTCTTCTGTTCATTTGGTGCTCTTCTTCACTGCATTTAACGCCTTTGGCGCAGTTGTTCAACAATTGGGTTTCACCATATCCCTTGCCTGATACACGACTTGGGTCTATGCCATTCGAAATAATATAATCAATCACTTTTTTTGCCCTGTCATTTGTAAGTTTCATATTATAGTCAGCAGCAGCCCTACTGTCGGTATGCGATTTAATTTCAATTTTCAGGTTCGGATATTTTCTTAAAATGGCAATTACTTTGTTCAATTCGATAGCGGCATCCAGCCTAATTGATGATTGGTTCAAATCAAAATTAATAGTTTTGGTTTTAATCATTTTTTGCTCGCGGAATTCGACAAATTCTATGGATGATTCCATTTCCAATTTTATATTGAGGGCTTCATTGATTTTGTCTGAAGTTTTTACCTCTGAAGCCAGATTGTGATAATCTTTTAGCGCTACAGTAAACCTGTATGGCATATTACATTCCAATTTGTAGTTAAAACTTGCATCGGCCTCTAAACGTATTTTTGCCAATAATTCCTTTCCTTTATAAATATGTACAATGGCATTTGGCAGCGGCAAATTGGTTTCGCTGTCCGTAACAATGCCACTCAACATTTGAATACATTCAATCGGCGTTAATTTTAATGTTTTTGTAATTTCCATTTTATTTTTATCGTCGGCTGCAATGGTTAATTCCACAGTTTCATAATTTTCCTTTTCTGCGACAAGTTT
>DPCK01000092.1 GCA_003516285.1 Lutibacter sp.
TTGTTTTTGATTTAATTTTAATTTAAGCTGCAAATATAGTAATTTCTTAATTTAATAACTGCTTAGCGTGTTCAATAGCGGTTTTTGAAATCTCTTTTCCGCCTAACATTTCAGCTATTTCCTCAATTCTTTCACTTTCAGTCAATTCTTTTAACCGTGTTACTATATTATTTTCAATATCTTCTTTGTAAACTTTATAATGTTGTTTTCCTTTTGCAGCAATTTGCGGTAAATGCGTGATGGTGATCACTTGCATATTCGCACTCATTTGTTCCATAATATCAGCCATTTTAGTGGAAACATCGCCCGAAACTCCAGTATCAATTTCATCAAAAATAATGGTGGGCAATTTTAAATATTCTGAAAGAATGGCTTTAACTGATAACATAATCCGCGACATTTCGCCTCCTGATGCAATTTTTTTCAATTCCCCAAAATTAGCGCCTTTATTCGCCGATATAAAAAGTTGCAACTCGTCTTTTCCGTTTTGAAAATACTGTTTTGTATGTTTGATGCTGAAATTAAAACGGGTATTTTCCATTCCTAAATTTTCCAGGCTGTTTTCTAATTTTGAAACAAGATTCGGAATTGCTCTTTCTCTTTCATCAAAAATTGATTTCGCCAATTTGTCAATTTTTTCCGCAACATTGTTAATTTCCTTTTCTTTTTCTGAAATTGCTGCAGAAGAATTTTCAACCTCATCAACTTTGACAGAAAGTTCTTCTTGTTTTTGAAGCAATTCAGCAATGGTAGTTGCCGAATGTTTTTTTTGCAGATTATAAATCAATTGCAATCGGTCGTTCAGCTTTTGCAATTCCAACGGATCAAAATCGACGTTTTCATAAAAATTTTCAATTTCGCCGGCAATATCATCAAATTCAATTTTAACGCTTAAAATACGCTCATAAAGCGCTGCATATTCATTTGAAAATGAAGAAATTCTGTTGATACTGGCAAGAAACGCGTTTAAAAGTGTTTGCAATCCAATTTCATCGCTCAACGCAAGTACCTGTGCTTCAGATAAATTAAGTTTTATTTCTTCAATATTGTTCAATTTATCCAACGATTGTTCAATAACTTCCTGCTCATCGGACTGGAGTTTGGCCTTTTTCAACTCCTCATATAAATACAAGTTGTATTCGTAATTTTGAGTGGCTGCTTCCTGCTTTTTTTTGAGTTCATTCAACTCTTTGGTCAACTGCGTAAATAATTTCAATCCGCGTTTGTATGATTCAATTTTTGGGGCATTGCCGGCAAGCGCGTCTATAATCTGAAATTGAAAATTCACATCCGACAATTGGTGTGTTTGATGTTGGGAATGCACATCAATCAATTTTTCGCTTAAATCCTGTAAAACCTGTAAAGTTGTTGGCGTATCATTCACAAAAGCACGAGATTTTCCGGTTGGAGATATCTCTCTTCTAATGATGGTTTCGTTTTCAAAATCAATGTCATTTTCTTCAAAAAAACCTTCCAATTGATAATTAGAAATCAAAAATTTAGCCTCAATGATGCATTTTTTATCAACATCTTTCAGCGTTGAAATATCCGCTCTTTTTCCCAAGACCAATCCAAGCGCTCCCAATAAAATAGATTTACCCGCGCCGGTTTCACCGGTTATTGTGGATAAATAATCCCTGAAATTAACAGATAAACTATCTATTAATGCATAATTTTTTATGGAAAGATTTGTAAGCATTCTTGAAATTTAATGTTAAGAATTTACTTGATGTCGTTCCACTTAGCCGCGTTAAGAGGGGAAATTTTGAGTAAGTCTTCTTTTAATTTAAAGGTATCATAATTTGGTCCGTCAGAAAAAACAGAAACAATTTCGTCAGCTTTCGCATCCATAAAAACCCTTAATAGCGTGGCATTCGGACGCGAATCATAAATGGTTTTTAACATTCCGACAGATTCTGCAATTTTTTGTTTTGCGATTTTTTTATCCTGATGCATCACATCCAATCCTTTCAAATGATAGCTGTACATCGCTGAACGAAACAAGCTGTAAGTTGGTGCCAAAATATTGTCGATTAAAATAAATCTGGATTTGAATCCGTCATTTTGATTCCATCCGGCGTATCCGCTTTGTTGCGATTGCACCACAATATTTTGCGCTTTGGTATAAAAATTTGTGCCGCCATTTAAAGCAAAAGTGTCGGCATCCATACCTAAAATGGTATAAACATAAAATGAAACAATAGCGCTCAAATTGGATTCGAACTGGTTTTCATTAAACTGTAACGGTTCGTACTCTGCATATTTAAACGAAAAATTGTCATCTTTAAAATTAAAAACCGGCGTTAAATAGGTTGAACTGTAAATGGGACGTGAAGATTGTATTTGAATATGACCTTTAAAATCGTCGCCAGACTGCTCCAAAATAGTGATCGTTAAATTACAGCTTATGCGTTCCTGAGGAAGATAATTGAGATTCGTCCAACGTTTTTGATTCACAAACTCATTCAATGAATTCTCCAAGGTTATAAAAATCTGTTTGTTTGATCCTGGAATTTTATCTGCATTCACAGCGATGGTACAGTTTAATTCCTGTGCATTCATCTGGGCTGTAATGAAAATAATACCAAGCAATTGAATTATTTTACGCATAAAATCTGGTTCAAAATTACATTAAATATATCTTCAGCGACCTCTGCTTTAGATTTTAGACTAAATTCTGAAATTTTTTCGAATTTATCAATGATTGTGACTTTATTTGTTTCTTTTTTAAATCCGGCGCCTTTATCCTGCAGCGAATTCAATACAATTAAATCCAAATTCTTCGATTTTAACTTTGTGATGGCATTTTGCAATTCGTTGTTTGTTTCCAAGGCAAAACCAACCAAAAACTGCTGTTTTTTAATTTTTCCCAAGGAAGCCAATATATCTTTGGTTTTCTCCAATTCAATGGTGATGGTATCAGTCGCTTTCTTTATTTTATTTATGGCAATTTCTGTTGGTTTGTAATCTGCCACGGCAGCCGAAAGAATGGCAATGTCAACAGCGCCAAAATACTTATGAACTTCTTGGTACATTTCTTCGGCACTCACCACATCAATTCTTTTTATCAAAGAATGTGACACTGTTTCATTCGAAGTTCCTGTAATCAAAAATACATTTGCACCTAAATTGGCTGCTTTTTTAGCCAATTCAAATCCCATTTTACCGGAAGAATGATTCCCTATAAAACGAACCGGATCAATGGCTTCATACGTTGGACCTGCAGTAATCAACACTTTTTTGTTGAATAATGGCAATCCTTGAACAATCTCATTTTCAATAAATGATACAATATTTTCAGGTTCTTCCATACGGCCTTCGCCCACCAAACCACTGGCGAGTTCACCGCTTGCCGGCGGAATAAAAACATTTCCGAAACTTTGTAATTTTTCTATGCTAAGTTTTGTGGCAGGATGCTGATACATATCTAAATCCATCGCCGGAGCGAAATATACCTTGCATTTGGCCGATAAATAAGTGGCTAACAATAAATTGTCGCATACGCCATTGGCCATTTTAGACAAGGTATTTGCAGTTGCCGGGGCAATAAGCATATAATCGGCCCACAAGCCTAAATCTACATGGCTGTTCCATTGTTCATTTTCTTCATCCCCCTTTTCAAAAAAGGTTGAATAAACCGGATTTTTAGATAATGTAGAAAGTGTGAGCGGGGTAACAAAATCTTTGGCTGCAGGTGTCATCACAACTTTGACCTGCGCGCCCGATTTCACAAAAAGTCGCACTAAATGCGCTGTTTTATAAGCAGCAATACCGGCAGTAACGCCCAATAGTATTTTTTTACCGCTTAAAATGGACATCTATTTTTGAGGTTCTTCTGGATTTCTGTAATAAATTTTACCGTCTAACCATTCTTGCACTGCAAGTGCTGTTGGTTTTGGTAATTTTTCATAAAATTTAGACACCTCAATTTGTTCTTTGTTTTCAAAAACTTCATCCAAACTGTCAGTATACGTTGCAAACTCTTCTAATTTTTCAACCAATTCATTTTTTAAATCGATGCTGATTTGGTCCGCTCTTTTTGCTATAATAGTGATTGCCTCGTAAATATTGTTTGTTGGCGCCTCAATTTTATTTTTGTCGTAAGTAACAGTTGTATTCGGTGCTTTTGTGTTTTTATAATCCATTAGTTTTGAGTTTTTATGACGGTTATAGCATTTAATTCATTGTTTAATTCGGAAATCAATTTTTTGGTTTCCTCTAAATATTTTGACTCGGGAAAACTTCTTTCAAATCGCTGATGCACTTTTATGGCCTCATTAATCCGTTCTTCCTTTTTTTGAACAATACTGTTGATGCCTAAATAATAGGCCGATTTAAATTTCAGATAAGTCGCTTCTTCTTTAAATGAAGTGCCCAAATAATCTGAAAGTAGATTGTCAAAAGCAACCATTGCTGCTGTATAATCTTGGGTATGATAATATTGTTTTGCAATCTCAAAAGATTTTTTCTCCAATTTATACGTTAATTCCTTGATGTTTTTATTGGCATCAGGAACTTTATCGGAATCCGGAAATTTATAAATAAAAGACTGTAGCGCCGTGATGGCTTCCTTAGTGTCTTTTTGGTCTAAACTATATACCGGTGACGCCAAATAATAACTGTAAGCCGACAGATATGCGGCTTCTTCAACCTTTGAGCTTTTTGGATAACTTTTTACAAATTTATCAAAATAATAGGCCGCTAAACTATATTGTTTGGTGTTATAATGTGCCTGGGAAACCATATATTGTATGCGTTCCATTTGAGGTTTTCCTTTATAACTTGGTGTAATTTTCTCAAACAAAGCAATGGCTTTCGTGTACTTTTGTTCATCGTACATTTTAACAGCCATTATATATTGCTCTTCGCTGGTTCCTTTATTCAATGCTTTTTGGTATTCACCGCAAGATGAAAAGCCCAAAGCGACTAACAAAATGAAAATATAAATCTTATTTTTTTGCATTTGGCAAAATTAGTTATTTATTATGGATTATTAAAATGATTTTTCACTTGGGAATAAACCACAAAAATAACGCGCTTTTCCTATAAATAGTGCCCGTGAATCCTAATTGTTTGTTAATTATTAGGCTGGTGGCGCCACAGAGCTTGTAACGGTAAGTCGTTTAATATCATTGTCAAACAAGTACAAACCACCCTTATCGTCGCCAATTAAATTGATTTTATCCAAAATAGTTCTTGCCTGTGCTTCTTCTTCAATTTGTTCGGCAACATACCACTGTAAAAAGTTATGCGTTGCGTAGTCCTTTTCTTCCAATGAAATATGTACCAGCTCGTTAATGCTTTGGGAAACAAAAACTTCGTGCTTAAACAAGGTTTCAAACATATTTTTTATGGAGCCAAATTCAAGTGCTGGCGCGCTTAATTCTGAAACCATGGCGTGTCCGCCGCGTTCATTGATATATTTAAAAAATTTAAGCATATGCAATCTTTCTTCATCAGATTGCGCATACATAAACTGAGAAACACCTTCCAAACCTTTAATTTCTGACCACGAAGCCATCGCCAAATATATTTGTGAAGATTCTGCTTCAATTCTTATTTGCTTGTTTAAAACGGATTGCATTCTTTCTGATAACATACTTTTAATTTTTAATGATGTTTAAGTAAATTTACTGTAAAATCTAATAATTAGCCGCAAAGTTAGTAATTTTTTGCTGTAATTCATAAGAAGCTTTGACCAAAGGCAAGCGCACATTTTCTGAGCAAATATTAAAGTTTTTAAGCAAGGCTTTTATTCCGGCCGGATTTCCTTCTTCAAAAATATAATCGATGCAATCCATCACTTTGTAATGAAGTTCATTGGCTTTTGCAACATTCCCTTTTAATCCCTGTTGAATCATTTCTGAAAAATCTTTAGGCAAACCTTGTCCGATTACAGAAATAACGCCCGATCCGCCAGCCAAAACCATAGACAAAGCGATCATATCATCGCCCGAAATAACCATAAAATCTTTCGGTTTGTGTTGAATTAACCGCATTGCCTGAACAATATCTCCCGCCGCTTCTTTAACCGCCACAATATTTTTAAAATCATTGGCCAGTCTTAAAATTGTTTTTGCCTCCACATTTTTTGCAGTTCTTCCAGGCACATTATACACAATAATTGGCAATGGACTTGCTTCTGAAATGGCTTTAAAATGCTGATAAATTCCTTCTTGCGTTGGCTTGTTATAATAGGGTGAAACAGAAAGTATGGCTGAAAATGCCGATAAATCGGAAGTTTTGACTTCATTCACAACGGCCATCGTATTATTTCCGCCAATGCCAATCACCAAAGGAAGTCGGCCGTTATTGGCCTTGATGATCGTTGCTTTAACCTGTTCCTTTTCTTCTAAAGTTAACGTAGCCGGTTCACCGGTGGTTCCCAAAACCACCAAATAATTTACACCATTGTCTATTTGAAAATTAACCAAATGTTTTAACCCTTCAAAATCAATTGATTTATCTTCATTAAATGGCGTTACCAGCGCAACTCCGGTTCCTAACAATTCTTTCATCTTTTTATTATTTATTTATTATTGGCACAGATGCAGCCTGCCATTAATCCTTTCTGTGTGTATCAAAATTACCTTGCTAATTTCATTGCACAATCTTTAAAATGACCAAATATTTTATCAATTCTTCGTGAAACAAATCAATCTCATCTGGCTCACACCTTATCAGCAAATCATACAGCCGTTTATCCATATGCGCAAAACCAATCCTAAATGAGGCTTTACAATGCAATAGTAATAAGTTGAGATAGACATTGTCAACTTTGCTGTAATTAATTAACAAATCATAGTTATTTGTTAAAATATTTTTTAATTTTTCAGAGTCAATTTTACCGTACCAACTAAAATCTTTTGGGGTAATAATATCGTCTGATGCTGTTTCATTTCTCAATTTTCTTTGGAAAACAACCGCTTTTATATCACTTTCAGAAATTTTCAACAAGGTGGCAAGTTCCCTCAAAACAAGCTCTTTTTCTATTTGGTCATCTAAAAAAATGAGCACATTTTTTACTTCATCCAACGGACTTTTATGCTCGTTTTTGAGAAAAATAGGCAATGTTTTTTTTAAATAAATTTGATTGCTTTTTCGTTTAAATCCTGTAAAAATCATCTATATTTACGCTTTAGTCACAAAATTAATTAAAATCATCTGTATAGCAACAATGAAAAAATTTATTATTGCATTTATTATTTTAACGGCACTTTTCAGCTGTAAAATAAAACCTCCGCAACTTGTTCGTATAGAAGGCAAACAAACCACTATTAATGAGACCATTGTCGCTGATAAAACCTTTGAAAACACCATTAAACCTTACAGAGAAAAGGTTGAAAAAGAAATGAACACAGTGATTAGCTATACCCCAATAAATTTGTACAGAAATGATGGCGATTTGGAAAGCAGCCTGGGAAATTTGATGGCAGATTTATGTTATGAAAGGGCCAATCCGGTATTTAATTCAAGAACCGGAAAAAATATTGATTTTGCTATGTTTAATTATGGCGGCATCAGGGCCGGAATTTCGAAAGGAAATATCACCAATGAAAGCGCTTTTAACTTAATGCCTTTTGAAAATAGTTTGGTAGTGGTTGAATTGACTTCAGAAAAAATAAAGGAACTGGTAAATTACCTTATTGAAGAAAATACGGCGCATCCGCTTTCAAAACAGTTTAATTTAACCGTCACAGAAAAAGGTTGCGACTTAAAAATAAAAAACGAAGCCTTTGACTCTTCAAAAACCTATTTTGTGCTGACATCAGATTATTTGCAAACCGGCGGGGACAATATGAATTTCTTTAAAGATCCGGTAACTATTCACAAACTTGACTATAAAGTAAGAAATGCCATTATTGATTATTTTAAGGAAACAGACACCATTAAAGTTTCTTTGGACGGAAGGTTTAGAAATGAAAAAACACTAAAGAATTAGGCAGATGAAGAGAAGGAATTTCATACAAAAATCGACGGCTGCAACTGCTTTTTTAACGCTTGGCAGACTTTCATTGCAATCGTTTGCTTCGAAAAACACCAAACACATCACCATTTTGCACACCAATGATGTGCACAGCCATATTGATCCATTTCCAAGCACCGACAGCAGATATGCAAATCAGGGCGGTGTTGCGAGGCGGGCAACTTTGGTTGAAACTATCCGAAAAGAAAATCCGAACACCTTATTGTTAGATGCCGGAGATATTTTTCAGGGAACGCCCTATTTTAATTTTTACGGCGGTGAATTGGAATTTAAACTGATGAGTATGATGAAATACGATGCAGCAACGATTGGAAATCACGATTTCGATAATGGCATTGACGGATTATTTGCACAATTGCCACACGCGCAATTCGACTTTCTGTCGGCCAATTACGATTTTAAAAACACTGTGTTACATTCCCACGTAAAACCTTATAAAATTTTTGTGAAAGACGGTATTAAAATTGGTGTTTTTGGCCTTGGAATTGAACTTGAAGGCTTGGTTGATCCAAAAATGTACAAAGAAACTTTGTATTTGGATCCGCTTGAAATTGCACAGGATATGAGCCGAATTTTAAAAGAAGAAGAACATTGTGATTTGGTCATTTGCCTGTCCCATTTAGGCTATCACTATAAAAATGAAAAAATAAGCGACTTGGAATTGGCCTCAAAAACAAAAAATATCGATTTAATTATTGGTGGACATACCCACACTTTTTTGCCCAAACCAACCGTTACTAAAAATAGCGTTGGCGAAAATGTATTGGTGAATCAGGTTGGCTGTTATGGTCTTAATTTAGGAAGAATAGATTTTTATTTCGACAACGATAAAAATTTAGCAAGCAAAGGAAAAAGTATCATCGTTTAAAAAATTTAATAAAATGCGCATAGAAACCGATTTAAAATTAGGATTTACAGATGTGATGATTCGTCCAAAACGATCTACATTAAGTTCCAGATCCCTGGTTAGCTTAGACAGAGATTTCACTTTTTTGCACAGCAAATATAAGTGGAGCGGCATTCCAATTATGGCCGCAAATATGGATACCGTCGGCACCTTTGAAATGGCAGCCGCATTGTCAAACCACAAGCTTTTTACGGCGATTCATAAACATTACTCATTGCAAAAATGGAAAGAATTTATGCAATCTGCCAGCGAAAAAATAACAGATTATATTGCCGTGAGTACAGGAATAGGATCCGCCGATTCAAAAAAATTGGCTGCCATCTTTAACCAGCATCCGCAGCTTAAATTTATTTGTATTGATGTCGCCAATGGCTATTCTGAACATTTTGTGAATTTTGTAAAAAAAACACGAGAACAATATCCTGATAAAATAATTATGGCCGGAAATGTGGTCACCGGTGAAATGGTGGAAGAACTGTTGCTGGCAGGTGCCGATTTGATTAAAGTGGGCATTGGCCCAGGTTCTGTGTGCACCACCCGAGTTAAAACAGGTGTTGGTTATCCGCAATTATCGGCCATCATTGAATGCGCCGATGCCGCTCACGGATTGGGCGGACAAATAGTTTCCGACGGAGGTTGTAAAATTCCGGGCGATGTGGCAAAAGCATTTGGCGGCGGCGCCGATTTTGTGATGTTGGGCGGCATGTTTGCCGGACATACCGAAAGCGGCGGAAAAATTATTGAAATTAACGGCGAAAAGTTCAAGCAATTTTACGGAATGAGTTCTGAAACTGCGATGAATAAACACGTTGGCGGCATTGCAGATTATAGGGCTTCTGAAGGAAAAACTGTTGAAATCCCCTATCGCGGCGCGGTTGAAAATACCGTTCAGGATATTTTGGGCGGTTTGCGTTCAACGTGCACTTATGTTGGCGCAAGCAGGTTAAAAGAACTCACAAAAAGAACCACTTTTATTCGTGTTCAAGAACAGCACAATGAAATTTTTTCGAAATAATTCTTTATAACACATCAAATTTAAGCAGTTTATTCGCACTAAAAATTAGTGTTCATTGCTGCTTTTTTTTGTGTCTAAAACCATAGACCTGTAAATTAAATATTGGGCAATAATATAAGTTCCCATAATTAGCACTCCAAAAATCTCTTTTGGAAGGTAAAATTTATTGATGGCCAAAAGGGTATCTGAAATCATAAAAACGATGGCGCCAATCAACATCCAAATTGATTTGGCGGATTTGGTTTCTACATAATTAATCAGCGAAACTACCCCAAACATTGAGATTGTGAATCCGTAAATTATGACTGGGACCAATAGTTCTCCAAGAGAATCTTTTATGGTATAAATAAGCAATGATAAAAATACGGCAAATGGAATTACGGCAGTTAAAATGCTTAAAAACGAAACTTTTTTGATGTGCTGCGTAACTATTCTTATGAACAAAATATGCGCAATCAAAAAAGAAATCAATCCTATTTTAAAAGGTAGTTGCCCTGAATACATTAAAAACACATCTCCAAAAAAAGAAAAAATCAACGCTGTGGAATACCATTTATTTATATCAGAAACCGAGCTTGTGTACAAGAACAAAAGTGCCAACATCACAAAAGGCTTAAATACGTAGAGCAGGCTTTCAATCTTAAAGATAATTCCTAAGAGGTCCAAAACAGAAACCAATATAAATGCAAAAAGCGCAATTTTTTTAACCATTTTAAAAGTTATATTAATTCCAGCTTGGCAATATACAACTTTTGCTTAATTTATTTAACAAAGGTTTTAGGCCGTCAACCAAACTTTGCTTCATTACTTCAGAATCATCTTTGTGGCATTGCAAACAAGCGCCAACCAGCAATAATTGCTTTTGTTCATTAACAGTGAATGGCCTAAAATCAAGTCTGGTTGAATTGATCACCCCTTTTTTTGGTGCAGTTAAAAAAGGAATCCAGGCATCTTCAGGCAAATTATCGTTTGGGTTATTTGCATATTCCGGCGTAAATTTCCATTTTCCCTTGCCGTTTTTAACATCATATTCCAATTTACCGTTTCCGTAACCCAAAGTAGCCGAATTTACGTGGCACGACTTGCAATCGCGCACGCTTTTGGTGGTGGTATGAGGAGAATTTGCAGCATATAATCTATGGAAAGACACATCCTTTCCAATTTCTTTGCCGGCAAAACTTCCCTTGTCAATTGTTAAAATCATTCCCGGAATGGCAGGTTCAATCAGTCTTTTATTTTTAGATTCCCTAACGCCCATTGCTGGTGGCGACGAAGAAAATTCTGCCACATGTTCTCTCCACTGCCCTTTTCCATATTTTTTATCCAATAAATCAAAAGCGCGTGGCTCATCTTTATCGAATTCATTATGGCAACCAATGCAACGTGAGGTCCACGAGGAATGGCAAGTGGCACAACTTACATTTTTATGCGCATTGTCTCGGGAACAAATTTCCGACTGCGGTTTTAACTCGTGAATTTTTCCGTCCTTTTTACCGATTAAAAATGCTTTTCCCAAGGAATCCAAATAAGTATTCACCAATGGATGCTTGTCTTTTTTAACCGTTATCATTTGCTTGTCGGTATGTTTATAATCCCGATGCAAGAAAACCAGCAAACTTTCTGCATCCAGTTTGCTGTAGGTGGTTGTGGTTGGTTTGTCTTTAAAATGACAATCGGAGCATTGCAGTTTTACGGCTTGTTCTGCGTGCGCATATTTTTTTCCGTCGCCCATAACTTCGTGTGAGGAATGGCAATCGACACACAACAAACCTTTGTTATGATGCAAATCTTCTCCTATATATTTATAAATGCGTTTGTCTTCAGAAATTTTATAGCCCTTTTTCTGAACAATATCCTTTTCATCCAACACCGTTTCCTGCCAGCCTTCATAATTGGTTGAAATTCTGCTGGATCGGCTGTGGCAGCCATAACAATGTTCATTTTTTACAAATATATTTGTGGCAGGATGAAATTTTGGCAAAACTTTTTTATTTGAACTTAAATACTTTTGCAAATCTTTTTTCGCTTCATCAGAATAATTTAAATGACAGGCATTGCAACCTCCGCCCCTGCTCATTTGCGTAATTTCACCAAATTCCGTTTTTTCCGCCCCCAAATGGCAATTGGCGCATAAATCCCTGATGTGTTTATCGGCTGCTGAGTTTTTAATATCTTTGATATGATAATGTTTGTCGGGAGAATCAGCTTCGCCAAAAATGTATTTATCCACAGCAACCAAACCGCTGTTGGTGGTCATCAAAGAATTTTCGATTCTAGCCAATTCATTTGGATGGCATTTTCCGCAGGTGTCTTTGGCATCGGCCAAATTTCCGGGAATTAATACCATTCCTTTATGTGAATCATCTTTATCTAAAGTGTTGGGATTTCCCAAATGGCAACTTATACAACCTATGAGCTCCGGATTGTGATAATCAGAATCTCCTTTTGTGCCCACGTGACAGTTTTGGCAAGATTCTTTACCTATATTCTCAATTTTGATATACTTTCCTTCTTCAACAAAGCTTTTCTGAAAATAATTTTTATTATTTAAAATGAATAAAACGATAAGCATCGCAAAAACTATGGTAAAACCGGCAATCCTGATGTGTTTTATTTTCATTTGTACAGTTATGAAACAAATTTACGATAAATAAAATTTAAGTACCAAAAGCAAAATAATTGGTACCTAAAATATAATATGTTTTAAAAGAGAATATTAGCTTGGTAATGCAACTTTTGTCACATATATAATATTGAATTTCAGCTTGTTAAAGTAACATTTGTTACTGCATTTTGCGGTATTTAATGACATTTATCACCCAATAAGCCTCTATCTGTAAATACCTTTACACCCGAAATAAATTAGAAATAAATTATCATACTTATGACTACTTCAAGAAGAAAATTTATCAAAATTTCTGCTTTAGGTTTAGGGGCTGTGGCAGCATCAACAACTGCCATAAATATGTTTGGATCCAATTCAACTATTGATGAATTGGTTAAAAAAAATGTTTCCAAAAAATTTAAAAGAACTGCCACCTATTGCGAAGTTTGTTTTTGGAAGTGTGCCGCCTGGACCTATACAAATGAAGACGGAGAGATTAAAAAAATTATTGGTAACGAAGACGATTCTCATTGTTACGGACGCTTATGTCCGAGAGGAACCGGAGGCGTTGGGATGTATAATGATGAAGACCGACTTAGAACGCCTTTGATAAGAACCACCGTAAATGGCGAACAAACTTTCAGAAAAGCAAGTTGGAATGAAGCCCTTGATTTAATCGCCTCAAAATTTAAAGGCATTAAAGAAACCTATGGCGCAGAAGCTGTTGCTTTAATAAAACACGGAGCCCCTGGTTCACATCTGGAACATTTATTCAAAGCTTTTGGATCAGACACCATTGCCGAGCCAGCTTATGCACAATGCAGAGGACCACGTGAAACAGGCTTCAACTTAACTTTTGGTTCTTGGGTTGGATCACCGGAACCTACAGATATCAGAGACACAAAATGTTTGGTGCTGATAGGTTCACACATCGGTGAAAATATGCACAACTCCCAAGTTCAGGAAATGTCGGATGCCATTGACAATGGCGCCACCATTATTACGGTAGATCCAAGACTTTCTACCGCAGCAAGCAAATCAAAATTTTGGCTTGCGATTAAACCTGCCACCGATATCGCTTTAATGCTTTCTTGGATGAATGTATTAATTGAAGAAAGCATTTATGATAAAGAATACATCAATAAATATGCAACAGGTTTTGATGAATTAAAAAAACACGTGAGCCAATTCACTCCAGAATGGGCTTACGGAATTACCACCATAAAACCTGAAGTGATCAGAGAAACTGCAAGGGCTATGGCAAATGCGGCTCCTTCGGTCATTATTCATCCCGGCCGCCACGTGGTTTGGTACGGTGATGATTCCCAAAGAGCAAGAGCTGTGGCCATTTTAAATGCCTTATTGGGTTCTTGGGGAAGACGTGGCGGATTCTACTTTAAAGAAGCTGCTAAAGTTCCAAATTTTCCTGCGCCGGCTTACCCGGAACCAAAATGGGGATGGAAAGAAATTGGTGAAAAATATCCGCTTGCGCAAATGGGAATTACCACTGAAGTGATGAAATGCGCATTACCAGATAAAAACAATAAGTTTCCAGTAAAAGCATTAATGGTAGCAGGCACAAACATCACCAAAGCGATACCGAACAAAAAATTATTGGAAGATGCTATTGATGCATTAGATTTTATGGTCGTTGTTGACACAATGCCAATGGATGTCACCGGTTATGCCGATGTTATTTTGCCGGAATGCACTTATTTAGAGCGTTATGATGATATTCGTTCAGCAACCAACAGAGAACCTTCCATTGCGGTTAGAATTCCTGCTGTTGAACCAAAATACGAATCAAAACCTGCTTGGTGGATGGCCAAACAAATTGGTGAACGCTTAGGTTTGGGCGATTATTTTAACTACGATGATTTCAAAGAAGTGATTGAGTGGCAGTTAAAAGAAATGGGAACTTCATTAGAAGAAATGGAAAAAATTGGCGTAAAAAATTATCCGCGCAAATCTGGACCAATGTATTTAAATGAAGATGAAACATATCATTTCCCTACAGATAACGGAAAAATTCATCTTTATTCCCAGGAATTAAAGGATTTGGGATTTGATCCTTTGCCAAATTATACAAAACATCCCGAACCGCCCCAAGGTTTTTACAGATTAAACTATGGAAGAGCACCAATGCACACTTTCAGCAGAACGGTAAACAATCCAAATTTAAACGACTTGAAAAAAGAAAATGACCTATGGGTAAATCCGAAAGTTGCCAGAATCATTGGTTTAAAATCGGGACAGGAAGTTTGGCTAAAAAATCAAGATGACATTATTTCTTCATTTTCCATCAAAGTGAGAGTTACCGAAAGAGTTCGTTGGGATTCTGTTTATATGGTGCACGGCTTCGGACATCAAAATAAAAAATTAACACGAGCCAACGGAAAAGGCATAAACGATACGGAACTAATTTCAAAAGTTTTCACCGATCCAATTATGGGCGGAACCGGAATGCGAGGAAATTTTGTTGCCATTATAACTGAAAACCCTTATAAAAATACCGAGATATGAGATATGCAATGGTAATTGACACCCTAAAATGTGTCGGATGTAGTGATTGCGTTGTTGCTTGTCAAACCGAAAACGATGTGCCTATTGGGTTTTGCAGAGATTGGATTACAGAAACCGTAAATGGTTCCTATCCAAACTTGGATTTGGAATTAAAATCTGAAAGATGCAACCATTGCGACAATGCGCCTTGCGTAAGATGTTGCCCAACTGGCGCAAGTCATATTGGCGATGGCGGAATCGTTTTGGTCACTGCCAATGAATGTATTGGTTGCGGCGCTTGCATAGAATCGTGTCCTTACGATGCACGTTACCAACATCCTGATGGTTATGTAGATAAATGCACCTTCTGTCATCATCGATTGGAAAAAGGACAACTACCTGCTTGTGTATCTGTTTGTCCAACAAAATGTATGTATTTCGGAGATTTAGACAATCCGAATAGCGAAGTTTCACAATTGCTAAAAAACAGAAAACACAAAACATTGGCTCCTGAAGCAGGAACCAATCCACACGTTTTTTACTTAATTTAATATTAAAATTATGCAAGAAGAATTATTTACAAGCGGAAGAAACATTCCTCATATAGATCCATATTTGCAAATATGGCACTGGCCAATATCACTTTACCTGTTTTTGGGCGGAATAGCAGCTGGAATCCTGTTTTTTGCGGCACTATTTTATGTGTTGGGGAAAGAAAAAGAATATCCGGCAGCCGTTAAATTTGCGTCAATCATACCGCCTATAGCATTATCAATAGGACTATTGGCTTTGGTGTATGATTTAACGCATAAATTATACACATGGAGGTTGTACACCACCTTCAGAATTGAATCGCCAATGTCTTGGGGTGCTTGGGTATTGCTCATTGTAACACCGCTTTCATTTTTGTGGCTCTTCAGTTATTATGCTGAAATTTATCCAAAAACAGAAGAAAAGTTACAGCTATTGAAAAAATTCAAATTTTTGGCAACATTTGAACAATTTTTAAAAACAAACAGGTTATACATTGCTTATGCATTAATTCCTTTAACCTTGGTTTTAGGTGTTTATACAGGTATTTTACTTTCGGCTTTTAATGCAAGACCGCTTTGGAACAATGCCATTTTAGGACCATTATTTTTAACATCCGGACTTTCAACAGGTGCTGCCGCTATTATTTTAATGGCAAAAACCAAAAAGGAAAAACATTTGTTCGGCAAAATAGATTTGGCATTAATTATTGTTGAATTGGCTTTAATCGTTCATATGATAATGGGATATTATGCCGGTTCCCAAGTACAGTTAGAAGCGATGCAATTATTGGTTGGCGGCGATTTTACCCTGATGTTTTTTGGCTTTGTGGTAATTCTCGGGCTGATAATCCCTGCAACCCTTGAACTTATTGAACTTATTGGCTATAAAGTGCCTGTAATAGTACCGGCAATGCTGGTTATCTTAGGCGGATTAATATTTAGATTTGTAATGGTCGAAGCCGGACAATTAACCCGTTTTCTTTATTAAAACTATAAATTATGAAAAAAGACTTAAAACAAAAAAGTAAACACATTTATTGGAATCCTTATTATGGAGGTTTTTTATTGGGAATTCTAATTTTGTTTACCTTTTATTTAACCGGCAGGGGTTTAGGAGCAAGTGGTGCTATGAAAAGCAGCGTTGTATCCATTATTGAATCTGTTTCTCCAACGCACGCGGAAGAAAGCAACTATTACAGCAAATTTATAACGGAAGATGAATCCCCAATGAAAAACTGGCTGGTATTTGAAACACTGGGCGTATTGATTGGAGCATTTATATCTGGCGGCTTAAGCGGAAGAATTGGCTGGAGAATTCAACATTCCCCTAAAATTACGAGCAAGCGCCGACTGGTATTTGCGTTGGGTGGTGGTATATTATTTGGATTGGGTGCGCAAATTGCGCGTGGTTGCACAAGTGGTGCTGCATTAAGCGGTATGGCGGTGCTTTCAACAGGAGGCTTTATCACAATGCTGGCTATTTTTGGTTCGGCATACGCAACGGCTTACTTCTTCAGAAAAAATTGGATTTAATTAAATAAAAAATAAAAAAATTATGGGACCTTTAATTCCTAACGGCGTAATTCCTATTGAATGGGACAATATCATCGCCATATTAATCGGTATTGTTTTTGGATTTGTGTTGGAAGCCTCTGGGTTTTCATCCTCCAGAAAACTTGCAGGTGTTTTTTACGGCTATGATTTTGCTGTTTTAAAAGTATTTTTTACCGCTGCAGTTGTTGCTGTGATAGGCGTTTATTATATGGATTACCTTGGTTATTTAGACATCACGCAACTTTATGTTCACCCTCTTTATTTATGGGGCGCCATTATTGGCGGCATTATTATGGGTGTGGGATTTGTGGCTGGCGGATTTTGCCCTGGCACAAGTTTATGTGCGGTGGCCATCGGTAAAATTGATGCCATTGTTTATGTAGGCGGTATTATGGTCGGAATTTTCATTTTTTCTGAATTATATCCATTATTTCTACCCATATACGATGGATATTTTTACGGAAATGTAACCTTGGAAGATTCGCTGGGCATCAATCCATATTGGTTTGTATTTATATTTTCCATTATTGCAATCGCAGCATTTGTGGTATCTGATATGGTGCGTAAAAAAGTTAAAAAAATATTTTACTAAAAAATAACGCAATGGTTAAAAAAAAGATAGCAAAAGTTTTAGCTTTCAGATATAAAATTTTGGCGGCAATTTTAATTTTACTTGCCGGGGGTTTGGTTTTATTGCCTAAATACCAAAAACACGAAGGCATAAAGCCTGAAGAATTATTAAGTAACACCATCAGCCCGGAAAGATATATGACTACCGACCGATTGGCGCATATTTTAATCAACCAAGATCCGTCTTTTATATTGATTGACGTAAGGGATGAAAAAAGTTTTGCAAGTTATACACTTCCAAATGCCATTAACATTCCGCTTCAAAAATTATTTGATGAAGGATCTGTCAGTTACTTAAATCAAAATCAATATGATGTAGTGCTTTTTTCAAATGACAATTTTTATGCAGACCAAGCCTGGATTTTATGCAATCGTTTGGGATATAAACATTTGCGTGTTTTAAAAGGTGGCATAAATGAATGGTTTACAACAATTATCAATCCTGTGAAACCTGCTGAAAATATGTCCGCGTCAGATTTTGAATTGTATACAACAAGAAAAGCGGCCAGTATGTTTTTTGGCGTGGTTTATCCCGAACAGGTGAAAGCGGAAACTCCTAAAGTTGTTAAAGTGGCGCCAAAAAAAGTAATCACCATTGAAAAGAAAAAGAAAGCTCCTGCAGAAGGAGGTTGTTAATTTTAAAAACTTTTTAAAATCCTATTTATGAAATGAGCATAACCACAATTTGATTCAAAAATGTTTTAAAATATGCGAATTCCATAATACCTATAAAAAACAATAATAATTCACTTATGAAAGAATTAGAGAAAACCAAACGTATATCAATTGCCGCAACGCTTTTTATATTGGCTGTAATCATAGGGCTTTTAACCTACAAAAGACCAAAAAATATATATGCTATCAATACCAAAGACACGCTGGAGAAAATAACAGGAGATAATTACATCATCACATTAAATGAACTGAATAATCCTGATTTTGTGTTAATTGACATCAGAAATCAATATGAATTTGAACAAGGCCATCTGGAAAATGCAATTAATATTTATGCCGCCGAGATTTTAAGTGTTGACCATATAAAAGTGTTTGATGAATTGAAGGAAAGTAATAAAACGGCTGTACTTTATGGAAATAATCCGCAAGAAGTGAATGCCCCTTTTCTTATTTTATACCAATTAGGCTTCGACAATATTAAACTGCTGGCCATTGAAAATAGCTATTTGCAAAATAAATTGATTTCAAAAAACACGGTCATAGAAAAATCTGAAGCCGATGTGACCGCATTCATAAATGAATCGGTTAATAAAGCAACGACAGCCGAAACTCTAAAAAAAGTGGTAATAGCACCTCCAAAAAAGGTGATTACCGTTCAAAAGAAAAAGAAAGCGCCCGCTGAAGGTGGTTGTTAATTTTGTTTTAAAAAAAGCTGTTTTTCTAACAGCTTTTTTTTGTTTAAATCCTAAAAAATTTATTTTCAAATCTTCATTTTTCACTTTTTAATATTCCGATTTTTCTACTTCAAAAAAGCAAATCTTCTACCTGTAATTTTACTTTACAAACCCGCATTTTTACTGACAAAAAATGTAACATTTGTTACTGTAAAGAATTGATATGTATTGCATAACGGGTGATAAATGTCATACAAATAAATTCTACCCACAATTAATTTTGGGGTATAAATTAACATAAATATCATTCACAAATTATACATCATTATGAAAAAAATAACATCCTATTTTATCATACTTTTTATAACAACTGCTTTATTAAGCGGTTTTAAAAGTAATGCTCAAGGGAATTCAGCAACACCAAAAACAGAATTTGAATTATTGGTTCAATATCTTGAAGAAAACGGAAATTTTATAAATACAGAAGCGCCGACTTTAGTGTTGGCAGAGGAAATTAAAGACAACTTAACCAACAAAAAATATTTGGTTATTGATACCCGAACTGAAAGCTGGTTTAATTACGGACATATTAAAAATGCCGTAAATGTTGCCCCAGCAGAATTGCTGAATTATTTTGAAAAGAAAATCACCCCAGCAAATTTCGACAAAATAACAATTGTGTGCTATTCGGGCCAAGCTGCCGCCTATTACACAAGTTTATTAAGACTTGCAGGTTATAACAATGCATACAGCCTAAAATGGGGAATGAGTTCCTGGAAGTCTGAATTCGCTGAAAAAATGTGGGTAAAAAATGCAACAAATATTTTTGCCGATAAATTGCAGACGATGTCAAATGAAAAACCTGCAAATTCTTCATCTCCAATTCTTAAAACCGGAAAAACAGATGGAAAAGAAATTTTAAATGCACGTTTAAAAGATGCTTTTGCAAAACCCTACAGCGATTTTATTGTGAAAGCAGATTCTGTATTTAAAAATCCGTCCAACTTTTTCATTGTTAATTATGTGAATGAAGAAAATTATAATTTAGGACACATTGAAGGTGCTGTAAGATTTGAGCCAAGAGCTTCTTTGTCTTCCACTACAAGCCTTTACACGCTTCCTTCCGATAAAAAAGTATTGGTTAACTGTAATACCGGGCAATCGTCAGCTTATGTAGTTGCTTATTTACACTTACTGGGTTATGATGTTTCAAACTTGGCTTACGGCTCCAATAGTTTTATGAATGCAATCTTGGTTGAAAAAGAATGGAATGGTTTTTCAGCCAAAGAAATTAAAAATTTCCCAATAGTAGAATAATAAAAACAGACAAATCATTATTAACAAAACAAACAACTTATGAAAAAATTATCATTAATATTAATAGGATTATTATTAATTCCGACGCTTTTTTTAACATCTTGCGATAAAGGTGATGATACCTTGGTAGTTTCTGTGCCTGCCCAAAAATTGATGGTAGATTATATGCTTGCCAATAATCTGGATATCAATAATATTTTGACCTCAACCGATGGGGTAAGTTTTGTGGCTGCACCTCCTGCAGATGCAGATTTACAAACTTTTTTAAATAAATATTATATCATTGATATTAGATCTGCTGCAGATTATGCAACAAGCCATATTTCAGGTGCTAAAAATGTTGCTTTTGCCAATATTTTGGCTGAAGGCACGGCTGCTGGAACAAAACCTGTATTGGTGGTTTGTTATACCGGACAAACAGCTTGTTATGCTACTGCTCTATTGCGTATGTCCGGATTTAAAAATACCCAAGCTTTAAAATGGGGAATGTCGGGTTGGAATTCAGCAACTGCAGGTTCTTGGAATAATGCTATCGGAAATTCTGCAAATGGACATTCAAATTGGTCATATGATGCTGCTCCAACAAATATGGTATTTACCAAGCCTGTAATTTCTTCTTTATCTACTGATGGCGCCACCATTTTAAAAAATCGTATAGAATTGGTTATCTCAGAAGGTTTTAAAACGGCAAAAGGCAGCGATGTATTAGCCACTCCTAGCAATTATTTTGTTAACAATTTCTTCTCAGCAGCAGATTATTCAGCATTTGGACATATTAAAGGCGCTTATAGAATTAACCCTTTAACATTAGCTGATAATAGTTATTTAGGATTGGATCCAGCGGCTAAAGTGGTTACATATTGCTATACCGGTCAAACCTCTGCAGTGATCACAGCTTGTTTACGAGTTTTAGGATATGACGCATATAGTTTAAGTTTTGGTATGAATGGTATGTATAATAATAATACCGCCTGGACTTCAAACAAATGGAGTTCCACAGTATCAAAAAATTTACCGGTAGTTCAATAATTAAAAATATAAAGCCCTGAAAATGTGTAAAACGCTCTTGAAATTTTCAATAACGTTTTATGTATCAATAAGTAAGTGAATTTTTAGGGCTTTTCAATTAAACTCAAAATACATATGAAAACAAAATTAATTATCTTATTTGCCATTGCATTTCTATTTCAATTTAACACTGCTTATGCCCAAGGATGCGAAGGAGATTTACCTGTTGCAGGCGCTGATGGCGTTCCAAAAACTAGCAGCACCACATTTTTTGGGTATTTCCAGCCCCAATACGACACTTATTTCACCGATCCGGGTGAAAACACATTCAAATTTAAAAGAGCCCGCTTTGGTGTTCGCGGAAGGGTAAATCGTTCGTTCTCATACTACGCAATGATTGAAGCCAGTGATTTTATTTCATCAGATGGTAATGTTTATTTAATGGATGCGTTTATAACTTATGACAAATTAGAATGGACAAAATTCTCGGTTGGGTCATTTAAACAACCATTCGGATTGGAAGTTAGCACTGCTTGTAACAACCTGACAACCATTGATCGCGCTATTGTATCAGACCAAATTGTGGCGCCACAAAGAGATTTAGGATTGATGATGTTAGGCGGAACTGACAAAACCAAGTTCCGCTATGCTGTGGCTTTAATGAATGGCCGTGGACTGGGCGTTAAAGATAACAACACCAAAAAAGACATTATCAGCCGCGCTTCTTATAAATTATTCGATTTTATGAGTGTGGGAGGAAGTTTCAGATATGGTTATCCAAATAACAATGATCTTGATCGTAAAACTTATGGCGCTGAAGTCGCTTTTAATTACAGTAATTTTAAAGTTCAGGGAGAATATATTTACGATGAAGGCGATTACAACCGAGCAGCTGAAGGTGGTTGCGGGTCAACACCGTTAGAACTGGGAGCAAAAAGAGCAGGAGCTTATGTGATGGCTTCTTATAATGTTAGCAAAAAACTGCAACCAGTTTTAAAATATGAATATTTTGACCAAGATTTAGACATTAAAAAAATTGGCTACCAAGAAATGATGACCTTAGGCGTAAATTATTTCTTTAATGACAATACAAGATTGCAAGTAAATTACCAAAACAAGATTGAAACAGGACTAAGTGTGGACAATGACGCTTTATTGGTGCAATTGCAGGTTAAGTTTTAATTTAATATATAAGTGTTTGAATTAATTAAACTCCTGATTTAAATCAGGAGTTTCTTTATTTGTGTAAACTAATTTTGCAATAAATTTCATTTATAGCAAATAATATGGAAATAAATACAGATAAAGCACTGATAAGGGAAAAATTAAAAGATTATTTTTCAGAAATTTTTGAAAAGGATTTAATTGATGAAATTATTGAAACAGGAATTTACAGAATTCTTGCCAGCGGCGAAACGCTGATTGACATAGGCGATAAAATGACCCACGTTCCGTTGATATTAAATGGGGCAGTGAAAATTATTCGCGAAGATAAATACGGCCATGAATTAGCCTTATACTTTCTGGAAAGAGGAGATACCTGCGCCATTTCATTTGTAAACTGCATAAATAGGTCTAAAAGTATGTTTAGGGGCATTGCGGAAAAGAAAACAGAAGGTATTTTTGTGCCTGTTTCTAAAATTGATGAATGGTTAATTAAATATAAATCCTGGCGTCATTTTATTATAGACAGTTACCATATACGTTTAATTGAAATGGTGGAATCTATAGACAGTTTGGCATTTATGAAGTTAGATGACAGGTTACACAAGTATTTGGTGGATAAAGTTAAAATAATGCAAGACAACACTTTAATAATCACGCACCAAGAAATTGCCGATGACATTAACACCTCACGCGTAGTGGTTTCAAGATTGCTTAAAGTTCTTGAAAACGAAGGAAAAGTAATCATCCGCCGCAACAGAATTATTATTGAAAATATTTAAAGTGCTATTCAAAACCAAGCAAATCTGTAATTACTTTTTAAAAAAACAATTCAAAAAAACCATTTTCATTTAATTATTAGGGCATTTCCCGCCAATTGGCGGGCCTGCCCGCCCACTGGCAGGTCGTGCTTTTCGTTTCAATCTTTTTTGCTTCGCCGAAAAAGCGAATCAAAAAAGTATTTCCGCTTCAATCACTAACGCAGATTCAATTTACCATTAACAATTATTGTTGTCCTGACAAATTTTTCAAAATAAACAGGTCCCATTTAGATTGAGATTGATTAGTTGTTATGAATTTTTATCGGACAACATTGATTAACACTATAAAAATCTGGAAATAACCAATAACCAATAACTTAAAAAGAACTTTTCACCATTCTGTCAACGCCATAAATGTCTTTTTTCAGATCAATATTCTTGAACCCTTTTGATTTCAGCAAATCAACAGTTTTCATCCCTAAATATTGGTTGATTTCAAAATACAAAACGCCATTTTCTGTCAGATGGTTTTTGGCCAGTTCGGCTATTTTATCGTAAAATAAGAGCGGATTTTCATTCTCCACAAACAAGGCAATATGGGGTTCGTTAGACAACACGTTTTGTTGCATTAAATCTTTTTCCGATTCCCGAACATAAGGCGGATTGCTGACAATAACATCAAAAGTGTCTGGCAATTTCTCAATGGTTAAAATATCGGCTTGTATAAAATCAACTTTTACTGCGTTCATTGCCGCGTTTTTTTTCGCTACATCTAACGCTTCCGCAGAAACATCTAAAGCGAAAACTTCAGCATTCGGCAAGTTTTTAGCCAAAGAAATGGCAATACAGCCGCTACCTGTGCCAATATCCAATATTTTAATTGATTCGTTTTTTTTGTGATTTTGAAAAATCCATTCCACCAATTCTTCTGTTTCCGGTCTTGGAATCAGCACATTTTTATCTACCTTAAACAGTAATCCGCAAAACGCCGTTTCCCCAACAATATATTGAACAGGAATCTGATTTTTTAATTTCAATAAAGCATTTTCCAGAAAATCCAAATCGTCACGGTCTAATTCAAAATTGTGTTCTAGCGCCAATTGAATCCGTGATAAATGCAACTTAAATTCAATCAAAATATTGAAAAAAGATTGAATTTCCGTTTCCGGATGGACCTTTGAAAGTTCTAAAAAGAAATGATGTTTAAAGTCTTGAATCAGCATTATAAATCTTTAAGCATCCATAAATTGCAGGAATAATGTCCGGTATCGCCCATAGGAGCATCCAAATCATTAAAACCCACTTTACGGTACAATTTTCGGGCATCTTCCATATATGGCAGGGTTTCCAAATAACATTGTTCAAATCCAAACTCTTTGGCTTTTTGCAAACAGGTTTCCATCATTTTGCTGCCCAAACCAATACCTCTTGCTTCAGGCAAAAAATACATTTTTTGCAGCTCACAAACATTTCCATTGTAATTATCCAATTGTTTGATTCCCGCACCGCCAAAAATTTCGCCTTCTTTTTCAATCACATAATAAATGGCTTTTTCGGTGTCATAAGCTTCATACAATGTGTCCAAAATTTTATCGGCATACGCAGTGCCCACTTTTGGAACGCCAAATTCAATGAGGATTTTGCGAATTACTTTCGCAATTTTTTGATTGTCATCAGGTTGAATTTCTCTGATTTTAAAATTGTTGGGAGTCATTTTAATGTGTTATTTTTGTGGGGTGAATATACACGAAAAATATATAAAACGCTGCATTGAACTTGCGAAAAATGGCTTGGGTTTTACCTATCCAAATCCGCTGGTTGGCAGTGTCATTGTTTTTAACGGTAAAATAATTGGTGAGGGCTGGCATAAAAAAGCTGGCGAACCGCACGCCGAAGTAAATGCCATAAATTCGGTAAAAGACAAATCGCTGTTAAAAAACGCCACCATTTATGTGAATCTGGAGCCATGTTCGCATTATGGAAAAACGCCACCTTGCGCGAATTTAATCGTGGAAAACGGCATCAAAAAAGTGGTGATTGGCAGCGTAGATGCGAACAGTAAAGTGAGCGGAAAAGGGATTTTGTATTTGGAAAATAACGACTGCGATGTCATTGTTGGCGTTTTGGAACAAGAATGTCTAAATTTAAACAAGCGATTTTTCACCTATCACAACAAAAAAAGACCGTTTATTTTCTTAAAATGGGCAGAAACACCAGACGGATTCATGGATAAATTACGTGATTCAACTTCGGAAAAATCGCCAAACTGGATTTCAAACACATATTCTCAACAATTGGTTCATAAAATGCGCGCTGAAGAACAGGCAATTTTGGTGGGCACAAACACGGCCTTGAATGATAATCCGAAATTAAACGCCAGAAATTGGTTTGGATTGGATCCGGTTCGGATTGTGTTGGACAAAACATTAAAAATCCCTTCTCATTATCATTTGATGGACGGAAGCGTAAAAACCATTGTAATCACTGAAAAAACATCTGATAAAAGTGTAAACGAAAACACGTATTTCGAACAAATTAATTTCAGCAATAACCTTGCGGAACAAATTTGTGCTATTTTATACCATCACGAAATTCAATCCGTCATTATTGAAGGCGGTGCACAAACCCTGCAAACTTTTATCGCTGAAAATTTATGGGATGAAGCCTTCGTTTTTGTTGGAAACACGAAATTTGAAAACGGACTAAAAGCGCCTGAACTGAAAAAAGCGCCCAATGAAATCCGAAAAATTTCAGAGGACGCTTTAAAAATTTATGTGAATATTTAAATGATTATTGATCTTATTATACCTTTAATTAGATCTTCAATCCTTACCCAATGAAAAATAAGTCTTTTTTAAAATTTATAAAAAAACTTTCAATTTTTACTTTTTAATTCCCCCTTCGGGGGTTAGGGGGCCTTTCTCAAACATTTCAATTTTGGTTTCTCCGCTCGATTTTTTAAATCCCCTGAACATTCCCGTTGAGTTAAAATCCCAATAAACATCCCCATTTTTATCCAATAAAATAATGCCGCCTTCACCGCCAAGCGGCCCAATTTGGTTAAAGAGCACTTCATGTAAAGCTTCTTTCGGACTTAAATTTTTGTACTTTATCAAGCTAGAAACTTCATGGCCAGCAACCGTTCTCATAAAATATTCACCGGTTCCTGTGCAAGAAATGCCGCAAGTTAAGTTGTTCGCATATGTTCCGGCACCAATAATTGGAACATCGCCAATTCTTCCGTATTTTTTATTGGTCATTCCTCCGGTAGAAGTTCCCGCCGCAATATTTCCGTTTTTATCAATCGCAACAGCACCAACAGTGCCAAATTTATGGTCGTCAATCAATTCGTTTTTAATCAAATAGGCCGTATGGTCCAATTGTGTTTTTTCCTGTCCCTGAATTTCGCGCAATTGATTTAATCTTTTTTCAGTAAAAAAGTAGGAGCTGTCCACCATTTCAATGCCGAATTTTTTGGCCATAATTTCTGCACCTTTTCCCGAAAGCATCACGTGTTCAGAACTGTCCATCACCATACGGGCAGCCAAAATCGGATTTTTAATATGATTTACGCCTGCAACCGCTCCGGCATTTAAGTTTTGCCCGTCCATAATCGCCGCGTCCATTTCCTGATTTCCCTCGCTGTTATACACCGAACCTTTTCCGGCATTAAACAACGGAGAATCTTCCATTACGTTAATTGCGGCTTGCACGGCATCNNATGGCAAATGAATTTGGTTCTCGTACAGTTTCAGTTTCTTTTTTTGGAGCATTCGAATCGCAAGACATTAAAATAAGTGTTGAAAAGATGAGTGTTACAGTTTTTTTCATTGTACTTTAAATTGTTTTTCAAATATATTAAAATTATAACGGAAAATTAAGCATTTGCTTTTGATATATTTGTGTTTTAAAACATCATTGTTATTTCTGAAAACGATACATATAAAACCATTGAAGCAGCCCAAAGAGATGTGCTTTTTAAAGAGAAAGGAAGTAAATTTATTGGCTATGTTTTTCCAATAGAAAACGAAGATGGCGTTAAAATTCACATCGAAGAATTAAAGAAAAAGCACTATTCCGCAAGGCATTGGTGTTATGCCTGGCAATTAGGTGTTGAAAACAAAAGCTATCGGGTGAATGATGACGGCGAACCAAATAATTCGGCAGGAAATCCCATATACGGACAAATTTTATCAAAAGAACTTACCAATGTGTTGGTGGTGGTTGTTCGCTATTTTGGCGGAACCAAATTGGGCGTTGGCGGCCTCATAAATGCTTATAAAACAACGGCAAAATTAATTTTAGATGAAGCGGTTATCGTCGAAAAGACGGTCAATATTTTTTTTCAGCTGACTTTTGAATATGTTGATATGGATAAAGTGATGAGAATAATCAAAGAAAACAATCTCGAAATTTTGGAACAAAAAATGAATTTGGATTGCTCGTTTTTAATTTCGGCCAGAAAAAAAAATGTGGCAAAAATTGTTCAAATGTTTAATGATTTGCGCTGCCTTAAAATTCAGGAAATCAAGCACTGATCTCACGCAATTTTTTTAACACATATTCGGGCGCCCGGGTTGGTTTGTTGGTTTTCATATTTACAAAAACCAAGGTGGTTTTTGCCGTTGTCAACAATTCGCCTTCTTCATTATATACTTCATAGGAAAATTCAATTTTTGCTGACGGAAGTTTGGGTAATATTGTTTTTAAGGTAAGTAAATCATCATATTTTGCAGGCTTTAAATAGTTTATGTTTAAATTCATCACAGGCAGCATAATGCCATCTTCTTCCATTTTTTTATAGGTAATTCCCAGTTTTCGAAGCCATTCCGTACGGCCCATTTCAAAATATTGGGCATAGTTTCCATAGTAAACAAAACCCATCTGGTCTGTCTCGCCATAGCGTACCCTAAATTGAATTTTGTCTGATTTCATTTTTTTATTTTTTCGACAATCATAATACGAAAAAAAAAAATAAGAATCAATAGCGATTTTATTTTTTTATGCTAAAATTTATTCACATTTTTGTAAAGCCAAAAATAGCTTAAAGTTTGCTTTAAGTGAATCAACTAGTTTATAACTTTTATAATTGCTTTCAATAAAAAATGAGTAAAACTGCATCATCAGTTTGGGAGGAGTGTCTGTCTTTCATTCAAGACAACATTAAGCCACAAGCTTTCAAAACTTGGTTTGAGCCAATCAAACCGGTGAAATTATCTGGTGAAGCACTTACAATTCAGGTACCTAGCAAATTTTTTTATGAGTGGCTGGAAGAGCACTACATTAAGTTATTAAGAGTGGCTTTGGTAAAACAATTGGGGGAAGATGCCAAACTGATTTATGATGTTCGTATGGAGAACAATTACAGCAGCAACAATCAGCATATTGTAAAAATCCCAAGCTCCAACAGAAATCCGATGGTTCCGCAAGGAGTTTCATTTCCTTTAGATGTTAATAAGCGTGAATTAAAAAATCCGTTTATCATTCCGGGGATTCAAAAAGTTAAAATTGAATCACAGTTAAATCCAAATTACAATTTCGAGAATTTTATTGAAGGGGATTCAAACAGGCTGGCACGTTCAGCAAGTATGGCTGTTTCCAATAAACCTGGTGGAACTTCTTTTAACCCGTTGTTGATTTATGGTGGTGTTGGTTTGGGGAAAACGCATTTGGCGCACGCCATTGGCGTTGAAATAAAAGACAAATATCCCGATAAAATTGTGCTGTATATTTCTTCCGAGAAATTTACGCAGCAATATATAGATTCCGTAAAAGGAAATTCAAGAAATGATTTTATTCATTTCTATCAAATGATTGATGTTTTATTNNCGTGTTTCAATTTTACAAAATAAATTGTACAGAGACGGGGTAGAAATGCCATTTGAAATTGTAGAATATATCGCAAAAAACATAAAATCAAATGTCAGGGAATTGGAAGGCGTTTTAATTTCTTTAATCGCACAAGCATCATTTAACCGAAAGGAATTTACCTTAGCTTTAACAAAACAAATTGTCGATAAATTTGTTAAAAACACCAAACGCGAAGTTTCCATTGAGTATATTCAAAAAATTGTATCAAACTATTTTGAATTGGATGTGGCCACTTTGCAATCAAAAACACGCAAGCGTCACATCGTTCAAGCACGACAATTGGCGATGTATTTTGCAAAGAGAATGACAAAAGCTTCATTGGCCAGCATTGGTTCCCAAATAGGGAAAAGAGATCACGCCACCGTTCTTCATGCTTGTAAAACTGTTGACAACTTAACAGAAACCGACAAGCAATTTAGAAAGTATGTGGATGATATTACCAAAAAACTTACTTTTTAAAGTGCTGAAATGACTAAAATATTGATGGTCTGTCTCGGAAATATATGCCGATCGCCTTTGGCAGAAGGAATTTTAAAATCCAAACTTTTTAGGGCAAACGTTGTTATCGATTCTGCCGGAACGGGTGCTTATCATATTGGTGAAAAACCGGACAATCGTTCCATAGCCATCGCAAAAATAAACGGAATTGACATTAGCGATCAGCGAGCCAGAAAATTCTTGGTGGAAGATTTTGATGAATTTGACCTCATTTATGTGATGGACAATGAAAATTATCGAGATGTCACTGCAATGGCAAGAAATATAAATGACAAAGCCAAGGTGAAAATGATTTTAAATGAAGTGTTTCCCAAAGACAATTTAGATGTTCCTGATCCTTATTTAGGAGGAGATTACGGATTTAAAAATGTGTTTAAAATGCTGGATGAAGCTTGTGAAATCATTGCCAAAAAAATAAATCCAAATGGATAATAAAAAGGGGGGGTTATACTTAATTCCTACAACTTTAGGCGACAATGAACCGATGGAAGTACTGCCGGTTTTGGTGAAAGAAATCATAGAAAAACTCGATTATTTTATTGTTGAAAACGAAAAAACTGCCCGTAAATTTATCAAACGTATTGCTCCCGAAAAATCACAGCCTTCATTGACCCTTTTTAGTTTGGACAAATATGCCGATAAACTGGAAGTCAGCACCTATTTAGACATTTGTGAGAAAGGAGTTTCAGTTGGATTGCTGTCAGAAGCCGGTGTCCCTGCCATTGCCGATCCGGGTGCTGAGATGGTTAAATTGGCGCATCAAAAAAACATCAGGGTAATTCCTTTGGTTGGTCCGTCTTCCATCATTTTAGCGATGATGGCCTCAGGTTTTAACGGTCAGAATTTTGCCTTTAACGGTTATTTGCCCATTGACGCTTCAGAAAGAAAAGAAGCCATTAAAGGATTGGAAAAATTATCGAAAGACAAAAATCAGTCACAAATTTTTATAGAAACACCATATAGAAATGAAAAATTATTTGTCGATTTAAAAAGCACTTTAAATCCATCAACAAAATTATGTGTGGCCTGTGATATTACTTTACCTGGTGAATACATAAAAACCTTGGAAATCAAAGATTGGAAAAATGAACATCCTGATTTGCAGAAAAGACCTGCCATTTTTATAATTCATAAAGAATAAAAAAAGCCCTGAATAATACTATTCAGGGCTTTTTAATCTATAAAATATATTGTTTATAATACTTTAGGGTTTTTATTTGCCTCAATGATTGAAGTGTCATAGCCTCCAAATTTTTTTAGGTAGTGTTGCATTGATGAGCCAAAAGCATCGGTAAATCGATATTTGCCATTGGTTCTTAAATATTCTTTGATGTTTCCTGTACCTGCCAAATGTGCGGCGGCCAAGATGCCAGATTCTGTAATTTCGATGCCATTGATCCTTTTTCCAACCTTTTTTTCTATTTCTTTTCTCAAAACCCATTTGTTTAAGGAACACAATGCCATAAATGCATCTTCCTGTAATTCCGGATTTTCCAAGAAATGTTCCATATCGTGAATGTTAAATCTTTTCAAGGTTGATGCGCCAAATTGATATTTACCTAAATATCCAAAAGAACTCACAATGTCATATCTTCCTCCAGATTCTCTGAAAGCCAATGCTTCTTTAAATCCATTGAATGATTTGCCAACAAATGGAATATTGCTTTTTATGATTGGGGAAACCTCTTTTTCTGTAGGAACCAACGCTATTTCGGTGGTGGAATTAATGGTACTGCTTACGACTTTTTTATCCTTTGTAAAACTTGAAATAAAAATCCCTATGGTCAGTAAAATGGTAAAAAATATTGTTTTTTTCATAATTTAATGGTGTTTGGCCTATTAAATTTTCAGATGCAAATGTACAACATATTTATTAAACAGCAGAAAAATCGCAAAATAGGCTTTTCTTTTAATAAAAATTTAACAAAAATTACTATTTGTTGCATTAAAATTAAAAAAATAAAACGCTGCTAAAAGCTTGGTATAACTGGCCAAACCAATCTATTGGGAAATTATTATGAGGCTATCGGTTAACCCCTTGTTTATTTAACCATTTTTGGTACTTGGCGGCATTTTTATTATGGTCGTCCAACGTTGTTGCAAACTCGTGGGTTCCAAAAGTTGTAACGCTGGCGCACATATAATAATAGTCGTGATTGGCCGGATTTAGAACCGCCTCAATGGAAGAAATATCGGGCATTGAAATTGGGCCCGGAGGCAATCCTGTATTTTTATAGGTATTATAAGGTGAGTCAATTTGTAAATCTTTCGAAAATACACGTTTAATGACCATATCATTGCCCAATTTAGCTTTTAACGCAAAAATAATGGTTGGATCGGCTTGCAATGGCCAATCACTAGCCAATCTGTTCAAGTACAATTTGGCGACAATGGGTCTTTCATTTACCGTTGCGGTCTCTTTTTGGACAATTGAAGCGAGCGTTATGACCTCATTTTTGGTTAAATTTAATTTTTTTGCCTTTTCCAGCCTTGTTGCATCCCAAAATTTGTTGTGTTCATTCAACATTTTAGCCGTAAAATCTTCTGCAGTTGTATTCCAGTAAAATTCATAAGAGTTCGGTATGAACATTCCGAGGGCTGTGGCTGGCGTAAATCCGGCTTCATGAATAAAAACAGTGTCGTTAAAAGCTTTTAGCAATGAAATTGAATCCGCTTCAATTTGTTGGGAAATTCTTCCGGCAAGTTTCTCAAAAGTGTCTTGGTTGTTGAAAGATAGGTTTACCATCGTTTGATTGCCGCTTCTAAGCATTTTGACCAATTCAAAATTACTCATTCCTTTAGATATTTTATATTTCCCTGGTTTAACGGCTTCGGGATAATTTAATTTTTCAGCTACCAACACAAAAGGTTTTACGCGTTTTAAAAACGGACGAATTAAGTTTTCAACTTCATCAAAATTACTGCCTGTGGGAATGTATAAATAGCCTTCTTCAACGGTGTTTCCCTTAAATATTTTACTGTAAAGGCTTATGCCCAATACGCTGCCAAGAACCAGCAATAAACCAAGAATGAGCAGAAAAAGTTTTTTAGAATTCATTTGGGGTTTTAATTAATTGGTATAAAATTTCATCTTTATAGGAATTATCGGCAAAAATCCAGTCTTTTTTAATTCCGACTTTTTCAAAATTAAATTTCTCGAAAAGTGCGATACTTTTTTTGTTATCGGCCGTAATATTTGCAAAAATTTGGTGAACGTTTAAATACATAAATGCATAATCAATGATCATTTCCAAGGCTTCTGAACCATAACCTTTGCCCTGATTTTCAGGAAGGATTAACATTCCGACACCAACCCTGTTGTGTTGCGGATTAAAATCGAACAAATCAATCATTCCCACAGGAATATTTTGCGTATCGCAAATTACGAAGCGGTATTGTTTTGCTTCGTAAATATCCTGATGTGCATTTTCAATATATTTTTGGAGGGTAAATTTTGAATATGGTATTTGTGTGCCGCTAATTTCCCAAAAGGATTCGTCATTTTCCGATGAAAACAAAAAATCAAGATCTTCAGGTTCTAGCGCGCGCAGGTTGCTGTTTTTGCTGTGTAAAGTTGCCATTAAACAATGATATTTCCTTCAAATACAAATTGGGCGGGACCTTTTAAAAATACGTTTTTATAACAATCGTCCTCTTTTTTAAAAGAAACTTCCAAGTTGCCTCCTAAAACTTCAATAAAAATTTTTTCTTCTGCAGTTCTGTTCGTTTTATTGGCCGCAATGGCAACTGCCGTAACGCCGGTGCCGCAAGCCAATGTTTCATCTTCCACGCCGCGTTCGTAAGTTCTTACTTTAAACGAATCCCCAGAAATTTGTTCCACAAAATTAACGTTCGTTCCCTCTTCAAAATAAGGAGCGCCATACCTGATTTTTGATCCCAATTTCGCGACATTTAAAGTCGCAATAGCATTGCAAAATTTCACGTGGTGCGGTGAGCCGGTATTTAAAAAAGTATGGGTATCGTATATTTCAATATTTTCAATATCAGCCATTTGCAGATTTATCAAATCATTTTCAATCTTGGCGTAATGCAATCCGTCAGTGGCTTCAAAAGTGGTTTCGTTACCAATAACAGCCATTTTTTTGGCAAAAGCCACAATACATCTGCCGCCATTACCGCACATACTTCCTTCTTTTCCGTCGGCATTGTAATAAAGCATGGTAAAATCTTGTTTTTCAGAAGATTCCAGTAAAATCAATCCATCAGCACCAATGCCAAACCTTCGGTCACATAAGTTGTGAATGAGTTCAACATCGCTTTTAGGGAAAAACAACTTTCTGTTATCGACCATAATAAAGTCGTTTCCCGCGCCCTGATATTTGTAAAAATGAATTTCCATTGTTGCAAATGTAATAAATTCAGAATGGTTTTATCCATAAAATTTAAGTGAAAAATTGAGGTGTTAAAATTAGTTAAAAGAGCGTTAACAAACAGTTAAAGCCCTTTTTTAAAAGAAGAAATCATTAATTTTGTGTTCATAAATTAAATAAATTGAAAGATGAAAAAAATAATAAGTTTGGTGTTGATTTCAGCCTTGGGAGGCGCAATAACTTTGGGCACATATGTCTTATTTTTTGACAAGCCACAGATTCAAATTGAAAAAAAGGCTGATTCTTTGTTAAATACCATACCCGCAAATTATAGCAACGCGCTATATGCTTCCGCAGAAAACACTGATTTTACAGTTGCTGCAGAAAAAACGTTGAATGCTGTGGTGCACGTTAAAAACACGATGTACAAAACGGTTAAAGATCCTTTTGCTGAGTATTTTTACGGCGAAGGTTACGGAACAAGACAATATTCACAAATTGGAACCGGAAGTGGCGTTATAATATCTGCGGATGGCTATATTGTCACAAACAATCATGTGATTAAAAATGCAACGGATATTGAAGTCACTTTAAACAATAAGAAGATTTACAAAGCCAAATTGATTGGTGCCGACCCAACCAATGATATCGCATTGCTAAAAATTGATACAAAAGATATGTCGTATATCACACTTGGCGACTCCGACAATGTTAAAGTTGGCGAATGGGTTTTGGCAGTTGGAAATCCCTACAATTTAACGTCTACCGTCACCGCGGGCATTATTAGCGCCAAAGGACGGGATTTGGATGGTACAAACAATATCGATTCATTTTTGCAAACTGATGCAGCCGTAAACGCAGGTAACAGCGGTGGCGCTTTGGTGAATATTCACGGAGAATTGATAGGCATTAATACCGCTATTTCTTCCATGACCGGTTCATTTATTGGTTATTCTTTTGCCATTCCTTCCAACATTATCAAAAAAGTGATTGAGGATTTGATGGAATTCGGGAATGTGCAAAAGGCTATTTTGGGCATAAATGGTGTTGAGTTGGACAATGAGTTGGCCGATAAATTAAACATTGAAAACACGAGCGGATTTTATATTTCCAACGTCATTGATAAATCAGGCGCACAAAAAGCCGGATTGAAAGCCAACGATGTTGTTGTGAAATTAGACAATGTGAAAATAGCAACTTTTGCCGATTTAAATGGGTACATCAGCACAAAAAGACCTAATGATGTAGTTAATGTGTCTTATTTGAGAAACGGTAAAATGTTTCAGGCAAATGTAACTTTAATAAAATATGAAACAACCAAAGTTACCGCATTGGGCTTGGGCTTAGAAAATTTAAATACAGCCGAATTAAAGAAACTTAACATAACCAACGGCGTAAGAATTACTGAAATCACCAATAAGGAATTGGCCAGTTATGGCGTTAAAAAGGGTTATGTCATTACTTCAATTGATGACAATAAAGTGTATACCATTGAAGATGTAAACAATATGATTGCCAATAAATCGAGCGGAGAAGTGATGCGCATAGAAATGCGCAATTTAAAAGGTGAACAGGAACGCTATATATTTAGGTAGAAAAATCAGAATACCGAAGTTTAAAAAAATAGCTAACAAATTTATAAATTTTGGACGTTCCCGCCGAAAAGGCGGGCGCGCATTTCATTTCAATCTTTTTTACTTCGCCAAAAGGGCGAAGCAAAAAAGGATTTCCATTGCAGTCGCTAACGCAGTTTTCAGTCAAATCAAAAAACCATTTAATATTTAAAATGGGCAGGAAAATATAATGGGAGCCGAATGAAAAGGCAATTTGATAACAATATAAAATACTGACAAAAAAAGATTGCGTAAAGGCAGTCTTTTTTTTGGTTTTAAGCATTAATATTTTATGGATAAATGTGTTGCGAAATCGTTTGAAATGGGTACTTTTGCTGAAAATTTAAACAAAACAATTTTAATATGTCATTTAACGAACTTTACGAAAAAGAACTTGCTTTTCAAGCTGAAAGAAGAAGGGCAGCGGTTGAATTAATTAGAATAATCAGCGATTTATGGTATGATGATACCATAGAATTGGTGTTGTTCAGAAATCAATTAAACGATCGAAACGTTAGTGAAATTATAAGTCTGGTTGATTATGCCAGCGATTTTGTGGAAAAACCAATTTCAATTTTTGAAGCAGTTGAAATTGCCCGTGAAATTAAAAACCAACACTTGCCGCCTTCAAAATTGGATATCGGTAAATTGGTGTACGAGTTTCATTTAGACGATAAACCGAAATCAGTAAAAGATTTTGTGGAAGACAAATTAAAAGAAGCAAAAAATTCGGGCGGAATTGAACCAAAAGATGTGGTGCTTTATGGATTCGGACGCATTGGCCGTTTATTGGCCCGCGAATTAATGGCGCGCACCGGAAAAGGAAATTTAATGCGGCTGAGAGCCATTGTTACTCGTGGTGAAATTAATGAATCCATTTTGGAAAAAAGAGCCTCTTTATTAAGGAATGATTCGGTTCATGGAGATTTTCACGGAACTGTAACCATTGATGCTGAAAAAAACGCTTTAATAATTAATGGGTTAACCGTTAATGTTATTTCCGCAAATGCTCCCGAAGAAATTGATTATACAGCATACGGAATTTTTGATGCCTTGGTAATCGACAATACCGGCGCATATAGAGATAAGGAAGCATTGAGCCGACATTTAAAATCGAAAGGCGTTACAAAAGTATTGTTAACGGCTCCCGGGAAAGGCGTTCCAAATATTGTTCACGGCGTAAATCATTTGGAATACAATCCGAACGAAGTCGATATTTTTTCTGCGGCTTCTTGCACCACAAACGCCATAACACCGGTGTTAAAAGTTATAGAAGACAATTTTGGTGTTGAATACGGCCATTTGGAAACCATTCATGCCTATACAAACGATCAGAATTTGGTTGACAATATGCATAAAAAATACAGAAGAGGAAGGGCGGCAGCCTTAAATATGGTGATTACAGAAACGGGCGCAGGAAGTGCCGTTTCTAAAGCACTGCCTTCTTTTGAGGGAAAATTAACATCAAACGCCATTCGCGTTCCGGTTCCCAACGGTTCATTGGCCATTTTAAATTTGCGGTTGGAAAACGCGGCAAGCAAAGAAACCATCAATGGAATGATGAAAAAATATGCGTTAGAAGGTGATTTGGTCGAGCAAATTAAATATTCATTAAGCAACGAATTGGTTTCTTCTGATATTGTTGGAACAGCCGCTCCGGCAATTTTCGACAGTTATGCAACCATTTCAAGCAACGACGGCAAAAATGTGATTTTATATGTTTGGTACGACAATGAATTTGGTTATACCCACCAAGTAATTAGGTTGGCGCGTTACATTTCAAAAGTAAGACGGTTTAATTATTATTAAGAACTGGCCGATAATAAAAGTTTATTTTGGTTAATGCCATAAAAAAAGGATGTTTTTAAAAAACATCCTTTTTTTAATTTAAGTGTATCTTGTGTTATGTAAAAATAATTTGGGTTCTGTCTCCGTCGCATAATTCGTAAAATTCACCAATGGTGATAATGTCTTTTACTTCCTCAGATAAATCCGCTTTGGTTAATTTGAACATATCAACAGCAAGTCTGCAGGCGTAAATTGTACCGCCGCCAGCGGTAATCATCTCCAAAAATTCATCAACAGGAGGCATTCCCAATTCGTCCATTTGTTTACGCATCATTGAAGATACTGCCGATTCAACGCCGGGTAATCCGCCAAGCATCGTTGGAAATGGCAATCCTCCCGGCATTTTCATAGCCGGATTCCCGGTTGTTGCGGTGTGCAAGTGATTCATCGACTTTTTTGTGATTCCTTCCAAGCCAAAGAAAGTGAAAAATAAATTTGTTTCAATACCTTCCATTACAGCGCCATTTGCCATAACCAATGAGGCATAAACATCTTCCAAATTTCCTTTAGCGCAGATAATACAAACTTTTTCTAATGGTTTTTTTTCTTTTGTTTCCATTTTTATCATTTTAAACTAGATACAGCTAGTTGGTTTAGGAATTCCTGCTATTTTTGAGGAGAATTTTAAAGGTCCTTTTGGGAACAATTCATACAACTGTTTAATGTCAACAATTCCTGATTTACCAACGCTTCTGATGGTTAACGCCTCTTTAGCGATTGTTTTTTCGCGTAAATAATTAAGTACTTCAAAGTGTTTATCTGTTAATTCAATATTTAATTCTTTTGCAATTTCATTTGCAATTTCTTTGTTCCATTGAGTCATATCTTCTAGGTATCCGTCATCTGTAACTTTTACCTCAACTCCTGCTATAGTTTTTACAGCCATAATATTTAGTTTTAATAGTTATTAATTATTTTTTTCTGGTTTTATGTCAAAAATCTTGCCTTTAAAGCTCATATTTCTCGATACAAACGGAATTGCAATTCCTTTTAAAAGCATATTCCAGTATATCCACCTAAATGCCAATTTTCCCCAATGATTTAGTACGCTTTCTTTTAAAAGTGACAATGGACCTATTTTTGCGAAAGGAAATTTTCCGTGCACGGGTTCTGTTACATAATTAAAATCGATGAGCAACGCCTTGTTGTTTCCCGTTTCGATAAAACAGTTTGCGTGGCCGTCAAATTCTTTTTTTAATGGAAATCCGTCAATATATAACAGAATATTGTCTGTCAATGTTTCTGCCGCGAAATGGGCGACTGAGCCAGCTTTGGAAGCGGGAACATTCGTGGCATCACCAATTACAAAAATATTTTTATGTGCAATTGATTGTAGCGTGTTATGGTCTGTCGGCACAAAATTTAAATCATCGCCCATTCCCGATTTTTCTATCACCTCATCTCCCTTATTAGTAGGAATGGTCACCAGCAAATCAAAAGGGATTCTTCTGCCTTCATAATCCACAATTTCTTTGGTGTCATTATCTACGTGTTCAATCGCAAAATCAATTTCGATATTTATGTCTTTTTCTTTTAAAAGGTAATTCAACGCTGTGGTACAGGTTGGTTTTGTAAACGCACCCGAAAGCGGCGTCACATAACTAATTTCCACCTTGTCCCTCATCCCTTTATCTCGGAAATATGAATCGGCCAAAAAAGCAAATTCTAAAGGCGCAACCGGACATTTAATCGGCATTTCAGTTATATGTACCAGTAATTTTCCGCCTTGCCAATCTCTTAATTTTTCTCTTAAAGCCAAAGAACCTTCATAAGTGTAAAAGTCGAAAATGTCTTTTTTCCAAAGTGGTCCCAACAATCCGTCTGTTTCTTCAGGCGCAATTTTACAGCCCGTAGCTATAATTAAAACATCATATTTTAAAGTTTCACCTTCCAGTTCAACCTTATTTTCTTCAGGAATGATTTTCTCTATTTTTTTCTGAATGTATTTTACATCTTTTGGAATAAATTTTTTGCCTACTTTTTTTACTTGATCTTCTGAATAAATATCAAATGGAAGAAACAAAAAACCAGGTTGATAATAATGCGTTTTATATTGGTCAACGATGGTGATATTCCATTTATTGAGATATAGTTTTGGCCTAAGGTGATTAGCCATCATTGTGCCTGAAGTACCTGCGCCTAATATAACTAAGTTTTTCATTTTTAAATATTTAATTTACGAAAGGGTTTATTGCTATTCTAAAATATCTTTTAATATTTTGTAAAGTTACTTAAGTAGCTTTATGCTATTTATGATAATTATCACTATCGTAAGTAACTATAGTTACAGACAAAAAAGACTAAAAGTTGAAGTGCCGGAAAGTTTTTATAACCTTATAAAATCAAAAAATATGATTACTTTTAACCAACAATTTAATGAATATGCTTGATAACATCGAAGAAAAAATAAAACAACTCAGAGAAACATTAAATCAGCACAATTACAATTATTATGTCCTGGACAAACCAACGATTACCGATTTTGATTTTGATTTAAAATTAAAGGAACTGGAAAAGCTGGAAGCTGAGTATCCTCAATTTTCCGATCCAAATTCTCCAACCCAAAGAGTTGGCGGCGAAATCATTAAAAGTTTTAATACCGTTGTTCATAAAAACAGGATGTTTTCACTGGACAATTCCTATTCAAAAGAGGATATTTTGGATTGGGAAAACAGGATTAAAAAAATAATAGGCACTGAAGGTGTGGAATATGTTTGTGAATTAAAATACGATGGCGCTTCCATTAATTTAAGCTACAGCAACGGAATTTTGCAAAGCGCCGTTACACGTGGCGACGGTTATCAGGGCGATGATGTAACGGCCAATATTAAAACTATTCGTTCAATTCCATTGGTTTTAAAAGAAAATTTAATGGAGGATTTTGAAATTCGGGGCGAGATAATTTTACCGCTCGATGGATTCAATAAAATGAATGAAGACAGAATGGATATTGGGCTAGAACCCTATAGCAATCCCAGAAATACGGCAAGCGGCAGTTTAAAATTGCAGGATAGCGCCGAAGTTGCCAAACGCCCGTTAGATTGTTTGTTGTATCACGTGGTGGCCAATAAGAATCCGAATAAAACACATTTTGAAGCCTTGGAAATGGCCCGTAAATTGGGTTTTAAAATTCCTGACACCAACAAAATTTGCGTTACCATTGATGAAGTAATTTCCTTTATTGAAAATTGGGATATTAAACGGTACAAATTACCTTTTGAAACCGATGGCGTGGTGATAAAAGTGAACAGTTTGGCACAACAAGACGAGTTGGGTTACACCGCAAAATCGCCTAGATGGGCCATTGCCTACAAATATAAAGCTGAGCAGGAAAGTTCCATTTTAAAGGAAATTACCTATCAGGTTGGTCGCACAGGCGCCATAACACCGGTGGCGAATTTGGAACCGGTTCAATTGGCGGGAACCATTGTTAAAAGAGCTTCGTTACACAATGCCGACCAAATTGAAAAACTGGATATTAGAGTTGGCGACACGGTTTACGTGGAAAAAGGCGGAGAAATTATCCCCAAAATTGTTGGGGTTGATTTTAGCAAAAGACCAAAAAATTCACAACCAACTAAATACATTACCCATTGTCCGGATTGTAATACCGAACTGGTCAGGGCAACCGGCGACGCCAAACATTTTTGTCCGAATGAATATGGTTGTCCAACCCAAATTACAGGACGAATTCAGCATTTTATCAGCAGAAAGGCGATGGATATTGACGGATTGGGCGCGGAAACCATTCAACTTTTATTTAAAGAAGTATTGGTAAGCAATTATGCCGATTTATATGAATTACGGGAAGAACAAATTATTCCTTTAGAACGAATGGCTGAAAAATCGGCCCAAAATATTATCGCAGGGATTGAGAAATCTAAAGAAGTGCCTTTTGAAAAAGTGTTATTTGCTTTGGGAATTCGATTTGTTGGAGAAACCGTGGCTAAGAAATTGGCAAAGCATTTTAAATCTATTGACAATTTGCTGAAAGCTACTTTTGAAGAATTAATTTCTGTGGATGAAATTGGCGATATTATTGCCAAAAGCATCATTCATTTTTCAGCAAATCCAATAAATATAGGGTTGATAAATCGATTAAAAACATACGGTGTGCAATTGGAAGTAACTGCTGAATCTCAAGTTGGCAAAACGAATATTTTACAAGGAAAAACTTTTGTGGTTTCGGGAGTATTCACCCATTTTGAAAGAAATGATCTTAAAAAATCCATTGAAGACAATGGAGGAAAAGTGGCAAGTTCCATTTCCAAGAAAACAGATTTTATTGTTGCTGGCGAAAATATGGGTCCGAGCAAGCGTGAAAAAGCAGAAAATTTGGGTATTCCAATGATTTCTGAAACAGATTATTTAAAAATGCTAGGCTAATTTTTCAGCGCGGCATGCCCGTCGAAAAGGCTGGAAAGTCCCAAATATTATTTGAATGACTTTTTCATTGACTTTGGAATTTTTAACTTTCAACTTTTCAACTTAAAATAATATCTTTGCCAAATGCGAATTGATATCATTACCGTTTCACCAGAACTGATTAAAAGTCCGTTTGAATATTCCATTATAAAGCGCGCCATCGACAAAAATTTGGTGGATGTTCACTTTCACGATTTGAGGAAATACGCCTTAAATGACTACGGAAAAATTGACGATTACCAGTTTGGCGGCGGCGCGGGAATGGTTTTAATGATTGAACCGATTGACAAATGCATTTCGGAACTGAAATTGGAACGCGATTATGATGAAATTATTTACCTTACGCCAGATGCGCCGACTTTAAACCAGCAAACGGCAAATACGCTTTCTTTGGCTGAAAATATTTTGATTTTGTGCGGACATTATAAAGGGGTGGATCAGCGTGTTAGGGAATTATTGGTCACCAAAGAAATTTCTATAGGAGATTACGTTTTGAGTGGCGGAGAATTGGGTGCGGCTGTTTTATGCGATGCCATTATCCGTTTAATTCCAGGCGTTTTGGGCGATGAATCTTCGGCATTAACAGATTCGTTCCAGGACAATTTACTTTCGCCGCCGGTTTACACGCGACCATCAGAATACAAAGGGCTTGAAGTGCCAAAAATACTGTTATCGGGCAATTTCCCGAAGATTGATGAATGGCGGAACGAACAAGCGNNTAAAAAATTAACAATGGAAGATTTAGTAAAATTTGTACAAGACAAATTTGTAACTGCAAATGAGTTGCCAGAATTTCAGGCAGGAGACACGATCACTGTGTATTACGAAATTAGGGAAGGCGAAAAAAAACGTACCCAGCATTTTAGAGGTACCGTAATTCAACGCAGAGGCGCTGGTGCTTCTGAAACATTTACCATCAGAAAAATGTCGGGAACCGTTGGTGTTGAACGTATTTTTCCGTTAAACTTACCGGCTATTGAAAAAATTGAGGTGAACAAACAAGGTAGCGTACGCAGAGCACGTATTTTCTACTTTAGAGGTTTAACAGGTAAAAAAGCAAGAATTAAAGAAAAAAGACGTTAGCCCACTTTTTTTAAAAAATATAAAACCCGTTTTGAAATTCAAAACGGGTTTTTTGGTTATTAACATTTGTTCATAAGTACGGTTCATATCTTGTTGAAAACAAAACGATTATAAATTTGGAAAATTAAAATATACGTGCTTATTTTACAAAAGGAATTAGCAGGAGTGCTTACATAAACGTTAGAATGAAAGTTTTAAAGTTGAACCAAAAAACCTCGTTGCGAAGTTCCTTATGTTCTTGAACATAGTTTTTAAAACCGCGCTTTAACAAGTAATGTGCCCAGTATTTAGCATGAATAACAGGAACATGGTTTTAAAAGCACATTTTAAAACAGCAATCTTAAATCGAGTAGTTTTTAGGAATTACAACAAAGTTTTAGAGACTGTTTTAAAAGAAACATCTAATTTAATAAGAACTTGATTCGTAAGAAAACAGGTTACAGTAAAAAATTTAAGTGTAGGTTATTCTTTAAGGAGCATAACGAAAACGACTAAATCTTTAAACTGATAACTTATTAAAAAAAGAGTTTCAGCAAATAGCCATAATACTGAGCAATCACTATTATGGCTTTTGTTTTTTTAACTATTGCAATTTTTGCAAAATTCACCTCTCTTTTTTAAATTAAAATCAAAATCACCCCCTTATTTATAACGTTTTCGAGGGCAATTTTCCCTTATAAATTCCCTATATTTGCACAACGTTAAACGAAATTAATTTACCCTGCTATAATTTCTGACTTAATTGATAATTATAGTTTTTAAATCACAAAAAATTATGAATAAAACACCTAAAATAATTTACACAAAAACCGATGAAGCGCCTGCTTTGGCTACCTATTCCTTTTTACCGATTGTTGAAGCTTTCACAAAACCTGCAGGTATTGAAGTAGAAACAAAAGATATTTCCCTATCAAGCAGAATTTTAGCCTTATTTCCGGAATATTTATCACCCGAACAACGCGTTGAAGACGCTTTGACCGAGCTTGGAAAATTGGCAAAAACACCTGAAGCAAATATTATTAAATTACCCAACATTTCCGCTTCGGAACCTCAATTAAAATCAGCCATCAAGGAACTGCAGACATTGGGTTATGCAATTCCGAATTATCCTGATGAAGCCAAAACGGCGGAAGAAAAAGACATACAAATTAGATTCAATAAAGCGAAAGGATCTTCTGTAAATCCGGTATTGCGTGAAGGAAATTCCGATCGCAGAGCGCCAAGAGCCGTAAAAAATTATGCTAAAAAGAACCCGCATTCTATGGGCGCCTGGTCGGCTGATTCAAAAACGCACGTATCCACTATGAAAGGTGGTGATTTTTTCTCGAATGAAAAATCCGTCACTGTTGCTGAAGCAGGTGATGTGAAAATTCAATTTACAGATCAAAACGGAGCTGTTACTGTTTTAAAAGAAAAAACAACCTTATTGCCAGGTGAAATTATTGATGCCACTTTTATGAGTAAAAAAGCATTGGTAAAATTCCTGGAAGAACAAATTAAAGACGCCAAAGAAAAAAATGTATTGTTTTCATTGCATATGAAAGCAACGATGATGAAAATTTCTGACCCTATCATTTTTGGACATGCGGTTACAGCGTTCTTTAAGCCTGTTTTTGAAAAACACAGCGCAGTTATTAATGAACTTGGTGTTGATGTAAACAATGGTTTTGGAGATTTAGTCAGTAAAATTCAAAGCTTGCCTGCAGCCCAAAAATCGGCCATTGAAGCAGACATCAAATCTTGCATTGAAAATGGTCCTGCAATCGCGATGGTAGATTCTTCAAAAGGCATTACCAACCTTCACGTACCAAGTGATGTGATTATTGATGCTTCAATGCCTGCAATGATTCGTACTTCTGGCCAAATGTGGAACGCTGAAGGTAAATTACAGGATGTGAAAGCGGTGATTCCCGACAGCACTTATGCCGGTATTTATACTGCAACCATCGATTTTTGCAAAAAAAATGGGGCATTCGATCCAAGAACAATGGGAACAGTTCCTAACGTTGGTTTAATGGCGCAAAAAGCAGAAGAATATGGTTCACATGACAAAACATTTGAAATACAGGCAGACGGAACTGTACAAGTTTTAGACGCAGCCGGCAATATTTTGTTGGAGAGCAAAGTTGAAAAAGGTGATATTTGGAGAATGTGCCAGGCAAAAGACGCTCCGATTCAAGATTGGATCAAACTTGCAGTTGGAAGAGCAAGAGCAACCAATGTTCCTGCAATATTTTGGTTAGATAAAAACAGAGCGCACGATGCGCAAATTATCAAAAAAATAAACGCTTATTTACCAAACTTCGATACAACTGGCTTAGACATTCAGATAATGGCCCCAAAAGATGCTACTTTATATACTTTAGACCGCGTAAAAAAAGGTTTGGACACTATTTCTGTAACCGGAAATATATTGCGTGATTATTTAACTGATCTTTTTCCGATTTTAGAATTAGGGACAAGTTCAAAAATGTTGTCCATTGTACCTTTAATGGACGGTGGCGGAATGTTTGAAACTGGGGCTGGTGGTTCTGCTCCAAAACACGTGCAACAATTTGTTGAAGAAGGCCATTTAAGATGGGATTCATTAGGTGAATTTTTAGCATTGGCGGTTTCCCTAGAACATTTAGGAAAAAACTATAACGTACCAAAAGCATTGGTTTTGGCTGAAACTTTGGATGAGGCAACCGACAAATTTTTGGATAACAGCAAATCTCCTTCTCGTAAAGTTGGTGAATTGGACAATAGAGGAAGTCATTTTTATTTGGCAACTTATTGGGCGCAAGCTTTGGCCGCTCAAAATAATGATGCTGATTTAAAGAAAATTTTTACCAATGTTGCAAAAGAATTGGCAGCAAATGAAGCTGTTATTGTAAATGAATTAAACAGTGCACAAGGATCGCCGGTAAACATTGGTGGTTACTATACATTTGATGATAATTTGGTAAAAAAAGCAATGAGACCAAGTAAAACATTAAATAGTATTATTGCAGCTATCTCTTCGGTAAATGTAGCTTCAAATGCGTATTAATTAAAATTTGACAAGATTTAAAAAGAAATTTTCATATTTCGTAAAAAAGCAAGAACTCAAATTCTTGCTTTTTTTGTTTTTATTTAACGAAGTGATTTAAACTTTTTATAATA
>DPCK01000119.1 GCA_003516285.1 Lutibacter sp.
AAATAAACTGATTGGAATATTCTCCCAATAATTCTCCGCCGGCGTAAAATATGTTGTATGCCAGCATCGCCATCAAAATAATTACGGGAATTAAAGCTTCATAAAGATTTAATTCTTTATTGTCGATAATTTTTTGGTTTTGAATTTCTATTTCAGATAAGTTGTTGTCGTCTTGCATTCAATGTTTTTTTAGATTTGTAATGATACGGAAATTTGAAAGTTTTTGCAAATGAAAAACCCCATTCGTTTTTTGAATGGGGTTTTCACCAATTTTTTATCATTGTAACAATAAAATCAGCAAATTTTTATTTGTGGTTTTGATCTATAAAACACCAACTTGTTTCATACATTTTCTCATAGCCCTGTAGGTGCGTTCGATATCATTATCCAACCCAACCGACATTCTGATAATTCCATCAGATAGGCCCATTTCCAATTGTTCTTCCATAGGGATTTCAGAGGAAGTACTTGTTCCCGGTGCACTGAACAGTGTTTTGTAAAACCCTAAACTTACAGCCAAATACCCCAAGTTTTCGTGTTGCATCAATTCCATCAACTCATTTGCTTTTTCAAGCGTGCCAACATCTATGGTCATAATGCCACCAAAACCGTATTCTTTATTGTACATCGATGTAAAAAGTTCGTGATCTTTATGGCTTTTTAACCCTGGATACACCACTTTTAATCCGTCTTTTTCAAAATTTTCTGCCAAATACAGTGCGTTTTCGCTGTGTTTTTTCATTCTGATATGGAGCGTTCTTAAGTTTTTCAAAATACTGGCGGCTCTTAAACTATCCATCACCGGACCCAATAGCATCATCGCACCATCGTTTACATTTCGCAAACTGTCGATAAATTCTTGTGTACCGCAAACTACGCCCCCAACGGTATCATTTGTCCCGTTTATAAATTTTGTTAAACTGTGAATGGTTACATCGGCACCCAATTTTTCTGCTGAAAATATCAATGGCGTAAAAGTATTGTCCACCACCAATTTTATATTGTGCTTTTTAGCAATTTTGGCCAATTCCGGCAAGTTTGCAATTTCCAAAAGCGGGTTGCTTTCCGTCTCACAGTAAATCATTTTTGTATTTGAAGTTATGGCAGCTTCCACATTTTCCAAGGAAGTAATATCTACAAACGAAGTGGCGATATTGAATTTTGGTGTAAAGTTCTTTAAAAAAGCATAAGTGCCTCCATAAATGGTTCTTGCAGATACGATATGATCTCCTGCGCCGCACATTTGTAAAATCACTGAGGTAATAGCGCCCATTCCCGAGGCTGCAACATTTGCGGTTTCGGTAAATTCCATAGCTGCCAAAGCTTTGCTTAAATATAAATTGCTTGGACTTGAATGACGAGAATACAAATAACAGCCTTCTGCGTGCCCTTCAAAAGTGTCGAGCATTGTTTTTGCGTGTAAAAATGTATAGGTTGCTGAATCTGAAATGGAAGGATTTACGCCTCCAAATTCTCCAAAATATTGCAAATCTTGGATTCTGTTTGCCGGTTTGTTGCTCATAATTAAAAAATTTATCACATAAAATTAGCACCTTTCAACTTAATAAACTGAATTAATTTATATTTTTAGTATATTTTACTGATAAATATTTATTTTGAAGAATAATTTACTTTTAAAGTAATTTATTTTTATTATTTTTAGAAAAAATTNNATGATGGTCAACTTAGATTTAACAGATAAAAAGATACTCAACCTGCTTCAGCAAAATTCAAAAGCGAATATTAAAGAAATTGCCTTGAAAATTGGACTGACCCAAACACCTACTTACGAGCGCATTAAAAGACTTGAAAAAGATGGCGTGATTAAAAATTATATCGCGGTTTTGGATAAAGAAAAAGTAGGTTACACCATTGAAGTTTTTTGCCAGGTGACTTTATTGGTGCATTCAAAAGAGATGATAACGCGGTTTGAAAATGCCGTTAATAAAATAGATGAAGTGATGGAATGCTTTCACGTGGCCGGAAATTACGATTATTTGCTAAAAATAATTGTGAAAGATATGAACAGTTATCAGACTTTTTTGAAGAATAAATTGTCTGTTTTAGATTCAGTTGCCAATGTTCAAAGTACTTTTGTGATGTCGTCAACCAAAGATTACAATGGTTTTAGTTTGGTTTAACGTTAAATGTTATTTGTTATAGGTTGATGTTTGAAATCGTAATTCAATTTGCATTAGGGATTACTTCACCTATTATTTATTTATTATAGGAGTTCAGTGAACCATGTTTGAAGTGAAAATCCTTTTATTGCCATTTCGCAATAAAANNCTTTAAATGAAATGGTTATTTCGTGGCAACAATGGTTACCTGAAAATCGAAATCATCGTTCACAAACTTGTCTTTTAAATCGTTAAAGAAGGTTTTAGATTTGTATTTCACGTTAAAATCGGCCCTGTTAATTTGAAATGTTTCGCTTATTAAAGTAACATTGTCTTTACTGACAGCAAGTGTTGCAGGAAACGTAATTTGCTTGGTGATGCCTTTAATGGTCATATTTCCCGTAACCTGGATTTTACCAGCATTAACTTCAGTTTTGGTGATTTCAAATTTTGAAGTCGGAAAAACTGCGATCTCAAAAAAGTCTTCCGATTTTAAATGCCCTTCCAATTTTGCACTACCGTCGGCATCTTTAATGGTGCTCATATCGGCCAAAAAAGTACCGCCTGTTAATTTATTATTTTTTACGGCAATGCTTCCGGAAGCCAGTGTAATTGTGCCACTATGTGAGCCTGTCGGCTTGTATCCTTTCCAAGTTAAAGACGAATTTTCAACATTTACCTTAAAATTGTCTTGTGCAAATGCTGATTGGCTTACAAAAGAAAAAGCGGCAAACGCCATTGTAAAGAATATTAATTTTGATTTTTTCATATATTCGTTATTTATAATGATTATTAATAAGTGCAATGATACTAAATAAATAGCTGGTTTTTATCATAAAGTTTGGTTTTGTATTTTTTTTAACAAGTGAAATCGACAATTCAGACATCCCTCAAATTTGGGTTACTCTTTCACTTTTGAATCGATCATAATTGTCACCGGACCATCATTGATTAGTGCCACTTTCATATCGGCGCCAAACTGGCCGGTTCTCACTTTTTTATGGAGCTGAAGTTCCAATTCGGCAATAAATTGTTCGTATAAAGGAATCGCAATTTCCGGTTTTGCCGCGTAAATATAAGAAGGCCGATTTCCTTTTTTGGTGCTGGCGTGCAAGGTAAACTGACTTACCACAATGGCGTCTCCGTTTATTTCCAACAATGATTTGTTCATCACGCCGTTTTTATCATTAAATATACGAAGATTGGCTATTTTTTTGGTGAGCCATTCAATATCAGTTTTATCATCAGCTTCTTCAATGCCTAATAAAACCAGTAAACCTTCGTTAATTTCACTGACTTTAATTTCGTTTATTGTTACGGATGCTTTTGAAACTCTTTGGATGACTGTTCTCATTTTTTTGTTTAATCGTTTATTTGTTTAATCGTTTAAATGAAAAACACACCCCTAACCCCTCTCGAGAGGGAAATTTGATTGTAGTTCATTCAAACTTTTAACTTATTTAGGTGTAAATATCCGTTCTGTAATTTTCTTCATTTCCTTCAACCATTTGAATATAGCTGTTGTACCGTGAATAGGCAATTTCCTCATTTTCAACGGCATCTTTTATGGCGCAATTGGGCTCATTCATATGCAAGCAATTGTGGAATTTACATTTTCCTTTCAGTTTAAAAAATTCGGGAAAATAATCTGCTATTTCTTTAGGTTCAAAATCTACCACCCCAAACCCTTTGATTCCGGGCGTATCGATAATGAATCCGCCGAAACTCAATTCATACATTTCAGCAAAAGTGGTGGTGTGTTGCCCTTGTTTGTGTTGTTTGGAAACCTCAGCGGTTTTTAAATTTAGGCTGGGTTCGATGGCATTGACCAAAGTTGATTTCCCAACACCGGAATGCCCGGAAAACATGGTTGTTTTGTCTTTCATTAATTCCTTCACCTTAGCTATATTGATGTGTTTTGTGGCAGAAACATCAATACATTGGTAGCCAATTGCTGTGTAAATGGCTTCATATTCGGCTTTTATTTCCAGCTGCTCGGGCGAATACATATCAATTTTATTGAAAAGAATCACGGCGTGAATGCTGTAAGCTTCTGCAGTGGCCAAAAAACGGTCTATAAATCCTGGAGATGTTGGCGGACTCTCAATAGTCACCAAAATAAAAGCCGTATCGATATTGGAGGCGATGATGTGTGTTTGTTTGGAAAGATTTACGGACTTGCGAATGATGTAGTTTTTACGTTCAAAAATTTTATTGATGACGCCGGTCAGTTTTCCTTCTTCATATTCAAAATTCACGTGATCGCCCACAGCCACCGGATTGGTGCTTTTGATGCCTTTCATCCGAAACTTTCCTTTTAACCTGCATTCAACCTTGTCGCCATCTTCGGCATACACTTGATACCAACTTCCTGTAGATTTTGTGACAACTCCTTTCATAGGCGCAAAGATATTTAAAAGTGGGGAACAATAGTATATTTTAAAAAAGATTGGGAAAACACTTTGAATAAAAAAAATAAAGCGCAAAACAAAAAGAGGGAGATTGAAAAAATGAAAAAAGCCTCAAGAAAAATTTTCTACGCTAATGCTGTATCTAATTAACCTAAATATGTTTTTAAGATTTTACTTCTTGATAAACTTTTTAATCGATTTAACGATTTGTCTTTAATTTGACGAACACGTTCCCTTGTTAAATGAAGCATTTCACCAATTTCTTCAATTGTCATGGTATGTGCATCTTCTAAACCAAAATACAACTGAACAACATCTGCTTCTCTTGGCTTTAGTGTTTGCAGCGCGCGTTTAATCTCAATTTTCAAAGATTCCTGCAATAAGGCATTATCAGGATTTGGAAATTTCTTGATATTCAATACATCATAAAGGTTAGAGTTTTCCCCATCAATTAAAGGCGCATCCAAAGAAACATGATGCCCATAATTTTTTAAAGATTTTTGAACTTCACCCAAAGATATTTCTAACTTTTCTGAAATTTCTTCTGCTGATGGAGGCCGCTCATTTTTCTGCTCTAAAAATGCATACATTTTGTTAATTTTATTAATAGCGCCAATTTTATTGAGTGGCAAACGAACAATCCGGGATTGTTCCGCCAAAGCTTGCAATATAGCTTGACGAATCCACCATACGGCATAGGAGATAAATTTGAACCCGCGAGTTTCATCAAACCGTTTTGCCGCTTTTATTAAACCTAAATTTCCTTCATTTATTAAATCTTGCAATGCTATTCCTTGATTTTGGTATTGCTTTGCTACCGAAACAACAAATCTTAAATTGGCTTTAACCATTCGTTCCAAAGCCACTTGATTACCTTCTCTAATACGTTGTGCCAGCTCAACTTCCATATTGGAGGTAATTAAGTCAACTTTTGCAATTTCCTGAAAGTATTTTTCTAATGATGCAGTTTCTCTATTGGTAAGCTGTTTCGTTATTTTAAGCTGTCTCATTTATTGGCAATAAAATATTTTCACTATACTTTTTTACAAAAATAAAAATAAAAGTGAGGAAAATTCAACAGCTAAATTTAATATAGCGATTTTAATAAAAAAATGATATTAATCAAAATGATAAATGATTCTTGTCAGTTAAATAAATGAAATTATACAATTAAAAAAATGAATGAAGTGTATCTAATATTGTGACCCTTTAAAATATAAGTATTTCACACAAGAGAAGTTGGGGTTATTGATACTTCTTTGGCGCGCGAATTTCAAAGGAAAACGACTTTCAAATTATGTGTGTGTATTGCATAACCGTTTTTCCAGCCAAACTTTTAGCTTTTTTTTTCCACCTGATGCTGCAACTCTCGCAATAAAAAAGAGGGCTTCCTTTTGGGTTGCCCTCTTTTGGTTTTGTTTAATTAGGTTATTATAATGAACAATTGGTAGAATAAACCGCAGCAGCATCTTTTACCCAAGTGGATGTATTTTGACCTTCATATATTTTTATACAGGAAAGTGATGTGTTATTGCTGCAATTTAAATAAGTTAAAGCAGTATTAGAACTTACATCCAAACTTTTGAGACTGTTATTATCAATAAATAATGATATTAAATTAGAATTATTGGTTATATTTATACTTTCGAGATCATTATTATCACAAATTAAACTATTCAGTTTAGTATGAGAACTTACATTTATACTTGTGAGATTATTATCATAGCACGATAATGAATATAATGAATTGACGGCACTTAAAATTAAACTCTCGAGAATGTTTCCGTTGCATTGCAATTCCACTAAAACTTCATTAGAGCTTACATCTAAAATTTTGAGTCGGATGTTATTATTACAATATAAATTCCTTAAATCAGGATTATTGCTTACATTTAAACTTGGCAAATCATTATTACTACAATATAAAGCTATTAAAGCTTTATTTTCAGTGACATTTAAACTTGTCAAATTATTATTATTACATGTTAAGGATCGTAAAGCTGCAAAATCTTCTATGCCTGTTAAATCACTAATACTTTTGCCAGATACATCAAGAGAAGTAACCGCACTTATATTTGGGGTATGAACATAATTATCCAATACAATATCGTAACCTAAATCAATTAAGGCTTGTTCAAAGTTATCATCGGGAACATAGGTTCCACAAACTTCGTCAATTTCCCCATTGCAATTGTTGTCTATGCCATCACCGCAAATTTCAACAGCGCCAGGGTTTATGGCAGCATTGGTATCATCACAATCGAGGCCGTTTAACATGTTACATTCATTCAGTGCCGCATAACCATCACCATCCGCATCAATAATCACATCTCCCTGCAGCACACGTTTATCAACTACGGTAACTACTGAATAGGTTCCTTTACGTGAATTTTGACGGCAAACAGTTACTTTAACAGGTCTTGCATTCAACTCGATCTCGGTTTGGCTTTCGTCATAAATGATGCCATCATCATCCTGACAATTTTGCATTAAAAATGCAGACCCAATAAGCAGTGCAAATAAGCACCATTGGGTACGACTCACTTTTTTTTAAATTTTCCATCATATTTAATTTTAATTGTTTTTTTAAAATATTTTGGAGGAAAACAATTTCGCTATTGAAGTTCTTTATTTCAATAAAATTATTCTATGAGATTTATCAATAACATTAATGATTTTTATCAGTTAAACTACTGATTTTAAACAGTTAAAGGTGATAATAAAGGTGATAAAAATCAGTTTGCGGACCCAAAAACTGATAAAAAAAAGAAAATCCCGCAAACTATTATGTTTACAGGATTCTTAAAATTTGCCAGTTGACCCACAAGGACTCGAACCTTGACTGACGATACCAAAAACCGGAGTGCTACCATTACACCATGGGTCATTTTGCGGGTGCAAATTTAGCCTAAAGTTTCAATTCGGCAAATTAATTGAAGTGTTTTTTTAGAAAATTTCCATTAAAAATGCTTTAACACCTTTTTGGCATCTCATATCGCCATAAATTCCATAATTAATTTTTATTTTACTAAATTCGCTTCGGCATAAAATTTAAATATGAACGACTTCAATTTTACTAAATGGAACACCATTCTTGGATGGTCAACTTTTGCAATAGCCTTAATAACTTACACGCTAACCCTTGAACCTACAGTGAGTTACTGGGATTGCGGAGAATATATTGCCACTTCCGTAAAACTTCAGGTTGGACATCCACCGGGAGCGCCTTTATTTCAAATGTTGGGTGCATTTTTCGCCTTGTTTACCGGCGACGTTACAGAAATTGCCAAAATGGTCAACTTTATGTCGGCTTTAGCCAGTGCATTCACCATTTTATTTTTGTTTTGGAGCATTACAATGCTGGCAAAAAGATTGTTGGATCATACTGAAGAAATAAGCAAAAGCACTTCCATCGCCATTTTAGGCAGCGGTTTGGTGGGCGCCTTAACCTATACGTTTTCCGACAGTTTTTGGTTCAGTGCTGTGGAAGCTGAAGTGTATGCGATGTCGTCATTTTTAATGGCGCTTTTATTTTGGCTGGGATTGCATTGGGAAAAGGAAATGGAAAATCCGGGAGGCGATAAATGGCTATTGTTGATCAGTTTTGTGGTTGGATTGTCGTTTGGCGTGCATATTTTATCGCTATTGGTAATTCCTTCCATCGTGTTTCTTTATATCTACAAAAAATACAAAAATTTAAATTTCAAGCAATTCATTGTAGCCAATATTGTCGCCATATTTGTGTTGTTTTTGGTTTTTAAATTGTTATTTCCATATACCTTAAAATATTTTAGCGCGTTGGAATTGTTTTTTGTGAACTCTTTAGGAATGCCCTTTAATTCGGGAAGTATCATTGCAGGCATCATATTAATTGCCTTTTTTTACTTCGCCTTGCAATACACGCACAAAAAACAGCAGGTAGAAGCAAATACCGTTATACTATCTGTACTTTTTATTATGATAGGATTTTCATCTTGGTTGATGCTGCCAATCAGGGCAAATGCAAACACCACCATCAATGAAAATAATCCGTCGAGCGCACGTGAATTGTTGGCTTATTACAACCGCGAACAATATGGAGACACCAACGTTTTTTACGATACGTATTATTCCATTATTTACAACAGAGAGGTTGACAAAAGCAATCCTACAAGAGATGACAAGCCCAAATATGAAAAGGATGAAAAAGCCGGCAAATATATTATTGTAAATAATTATAAAGATGCCTTGCCAAANNGCCGGAATTCCCCAAAGCAGCAAAAACCGGCCTACTTTTATTGAAAACATCAAATATATGATCGATTTTCAATTTGGATATATGTATGGCCGCTATTTTATGTGGAATTTTGTCGGAAAGCAAAATGATGAACAGGGAAATCTCGATTTACAAAACGGAAATTGGCTGAGCGGCATAAATTTTATTGATGAATTTAGGTTGGGCATCCAATCAAATTTACCTGCAGATGTAAAAGATAACAAAGGCAGAAATACTTATTATTTCCTACCTTTTATCTTGGGAATTATCGGGCTGTTTTTTCACGTGAAACACAATAAAAACGATTTTTACACACTGTTTCTCTTTTTCCTTTTTGCAGGTTTGGCCATTGTTTTTTACACCAATCCAAAACCATTTGAACCGCGGGAACGCGATTATGCGGTAGTTGGCTCGTTTTACATTTTTGCCATTTGGGTGGGATTTGGCGTTTTGGCGCTTTTTCAAAAATTAAAACAATACGCCGATAAAAATATGGTTGCCATCGCGGTAACCGTGGTTTCCCTTTTGGCCGTACCGGTGTTGATGGCGTTTCAGAATTGGGACGATCACGACCGATCTAACCGATATACTTCTCGCTTAAATGCAACTTCTTATTTAGATTCTTGCGCGCCAAATGCCATTTTGTTTACTATTGGAGACAATGATACTTTCCCGCTTTGGTATATGCAGGAGGTTGAAAATTACAGAACTGATATTAAATTGATCAATACCAGCCTTTTTCAAACCGATTGGTATATTGACCAAATGAAGCGAAAAACCTATGATGCAGCTCCTATTCCGTCGCAATTAACACACAATCAATACAAATGGGGAACTTTGGATGTTGCTTATTATTTTCCTGAAATTATTCCGCAATTGAAAGATTCCGTGGTGGATATTAAATATTTTATGAAATGGATTGAAAGCGACCAAGACATCACTTTTTACGATTTGGATGATGATGGTATTCCTGAAAAAATACTGCCAACCAATAAAATCAGGATTCCTGTTGATAAAGAAATGGTGTTGAAAAACGGTATTGTAACGCAAAAAGATTCAGCGCTGATTGTGCCATATATAGATATTGAGTTTGATGGAGCACTCACAAAATCAAGAATTTTAATGATCGACATTTTGGCAAATAACAATTGGAAACAGCCCATTTATTTTACAGGTGGCGCACAGGCCGATGAAGAATATATTTGGCTGAAAGATTATTTGCAATTGGATGGGATGACCTATAAACTGGTGCCAATTTTAACGCCAGATGACGGGAATTTCTTTGAGATGGGTCGCATAAACACCGACGTTATGTACAAAAATGTCAAAAAATGGGATTGGCGCAACATTAC
>DPCK01000097.1 GCA_003516285.1 Lutibacter sp.
TGTCTTATTTTTGGGGGATATTACAGTGTCTCAAACGCACAAAATTATATTGAGATTTTCTACACAGACAATGGTCAACTAAAATCAAAACTCATCCGTTATTCCCTCAAAAAAATTCAAGAAGACTTTGACTTTTTAGTTCAAATCCATCGTTCACATTTGATAAATCCATCGCATTTTAAGTATTGGAAAAATCCAAATACAATATTCCTGACACAAATTGAACTTCCAGTTTCAAAAAATTACAAAGAACAGCTATTGTCATTATAATTTTCATACCTAAAACTATACACTTCATACCTAAACCCTAAACAAACCCAATTGTAATCAGGTTTCATTGTATTTTTACCCAATAAATTAAATTCATAAAAAAATGAAACCAAAAACTCTTTGCATAATTGGATTGTTACTTTTTGTTACAAGTTATATAATGTTTTCACAAGGTGCAAAATTGACATTTGCTCAAAAGCCCATCGATTTTGCTCATTGGTTTAACCTAATTGGAGTAGTATTATTGATTTCGTTTAATAATGTGTTTCCAAAAAATAAAATACATTCATTAGCTTCATTTTTAACAACTTTAGGAGTTATTGCACACATTGGTCTTTGCACTATCGATTTTATAATGTGGAGTTATGGAAATGATGAAATTAGTAAAGCAGAATTAAGTAATCATATTAGCAATACGCCATCAATTTTGTATCCTTTTATTATGGTGGGACCTTCATTATTTTTCGTGGGCTTGGCAATTCACGCATCAAATTTTATTAAATCAAACCCGATAAGCTCAATTATGGTAATCGTTGGTGCGCCAGCAATCGGATTGTCATTTTTCATATTTAAAAATGGATTATATATGGTATTAAGCTGCGTGGTATTTGTAGTTGGATTGGCACTACTTCTTTATAGAGAAACACACACTTTAAACCATTTTAAACTCAAATGAAAAAAGCGACTTGGATTTTATTTGGGTTTTTATCAGTAATTGTTGGATTATATCCTATCATTTACTTTTTGATTGAGAGACGATTTGGACTATTATCTTCAAAGTCAGCAGAACTTTTAAACAATAACTTATGGAATATTTGCTTTTACGGTCATATTATTCTTGGTGGACTTGCACTATTAATTGGATGGTTACAGTTTAGTCCAAAATTGAGAAGAACCAATATCAAACTACATAGAATAATTGGTAAAATTTATATTAGTTCTGTCTTAATAAGTGGTCTTTGTGGATTCCACATTGCCTTTTTCGCTACAGGAGGAATTATAAGTGTGATCGGCTTTATCTCATTGAATATAATTTGGTTATCAACAACTATTTTAGGCTTCACGACAATCACTAAAAAGAACATTGGATTACATAAAAAATTAATGATTTATAGCTATTCTGCTTGTTTTGCAGCTGTAACTTTAAGAATTTGGTTGCCAATATTAGAAATGTCAATTGGAAACTTTATAATTGCTTATCGTATTGTTGCTTGGTTAAGTTGGATTCCAAATATTATATTTGCATATTATCTGACAAACAATAGAAAGCCAGTTGCCAACACCGTATATAATTTATGCTTAAATTTGAACAAGAACAAACCGACAAACATTAAATAATAATATTGCTACGGCGGAAAAATCTCCGATTTTTACGTCGCACAAATCTTATAAAAACTCGTTGTGCCCAATTAAAAAGAATGACAGAAATTAGTATTCTGAGATAAATGACAGTATCTTTGATAGTATCAAATGATAGTATCAAAATGAAACCACCTTACGACATTAATTCAAATATCTTAAAGTTAATAACTTCCATTTCAGAAAAAATAGGAGAAGTTAATGCCAGTTTCTTAAACAAACCATCACCAAAATTAAGGAAACAGAATAAAATTAAAACTATTCATTCTTCATTAAAAATTGAAGGAAACACTTTAACTGAAGAACAAATTACTGCTATTTTAGAAAATAACAGCGTAATTGGACTACAAAAAGATATTAAAGAAGTTTTAAATGCTATCGAAATTTATGAGAATTTAGAACAATTTAGTCCGTATAATGAGAAATCATTTTTAAAAGCTCATCAAATTTTAATGAGCAATCTCATTGAAAAAGTTGGAAAGTATAGAAATCAAGGAGTTGGAATTGTGAAAGGATCAAAAGTTGAGCATTTAGCGCCTCCTTTTGAAAATGTCCCATTTTTAATGAAAAACCTTTTTGATTATTTGAAAAATTCAGAGGAAATTGAATTAATTAAAAGTTGCGTGTTTCATTACGAAATGGAATTTATTCATCCATTTTTAGATGGAAACGGTAGAATGGGACGATTATGGCAAACTTTGATTTTAATGGAAAAATATCCTGTGTTTGAATATTTGCCTTTTGAGACACTTATCAGCAAAGACCAAGAGAAATATTATAGCGCTTTATCAGAAAGTGACAAATCTGGAAAATCAACAAAATTCATTGAATATATGTTGAACGTTATTGATATTTCATTAAGTGAATTATTAAAATTTAATAACCGAACGCTGTTTGAAAAAGACAGACTTGACTATTTCGTTTCTCTTAATAAAATTGAATTTACGAGAAAGGATTATATGGATGTTTTCAAAGATATTTCTTCTGCGACAGCTAGTAGAGATTTGAAAAATGGAGTGAAAACAAATATATTTGTAAAAATAGGAGAAAAGAACAAAACAAAATATAGATTAGTAACTGGGCACAACAATGGCTAAAAAAAATTGCTTAATTCAACTAAATAGAAAATTGCAAACACTCAATAAAAATATTACTACGGCGGAAAAATATTTGGTTATTACGTCGCACAAATCATTATACGAACACGTTGCAAAATATAGCGGAAATCGAAAATTCAGTTAAAAAATGGGATTTAGAGAAGTCAAAATAGAGTTAGAAAGAATAGACAAACCTGAAATTATAAAACTGATTTCGGAGATGTACAAAAAGATCCCATCAGTCAAAGCTTATTTGGATGTTTTTGCTACTGGAGAAATTGAACAACTTGTTTCAAAATATAAAAAGGAAATCGAACGATACATTTATCCGAGTGGATCAAACATGGTATTAAGGGAGTCAGAGGCAAGAAAACTAATTCGGACTATCCGAAAAATGAAAATTACCGAGCTCAATATTGAATTGGAATTACATTATGTAATTTGTTGTATGGAAATTATTCAAGATTTTGGTTATTCCGACGACAATTATTATATAGCAATTGAAAAAATGTTTTACAGCGCAACAAATGGAATTGCCGAATTGGGAATAATAGAAAGATATGAAAAACAACTTGATTCAATTTCTTTTAAAGCAAGTGAATTTGGACTTGAACTGAATTACTGATATGAAAAGAAAACGGTTTGATTTTGAGCAAAACAGCGGAATTTAGCAACGAATCGAAAAAACTTAAAAAGAAAAATTGTAACAAACCGAGAAATATTTCAGATTTTTACAATTATAAACTGATTGAAAAATAGACAAATTAAATTTAGATCTAAAAAACAAGATTGGAATAAAAAGCAACATTTTGCAACACCGTATATAATTTATGCTTAAATAGGAACTAGTACAAACCGACAAACATTCAATAATAATATTGCTACGGCGGAAAAATCTCCGATGTTGAAGTCGCATAAATCAATGAGCAACTCAGATATAGAGGAACAGCTCAGTGAATTGTACGGATTTATCGTATCCACCTCAACAATATCTATTGTTACTGACAAAATCTCCACTAACATAATAGCTTGGCAAAACGGGCCCTTGGAATCCACTTATTTAGTAGTTTGGATGGACGCCATTGTTTTTAAAGTCAGAGAAAATTCAAGGGTAGTCAATAGGGCTATTTACCTGACAGTTGCTTTACGAGAAGATGGTTTAAAAGAGGTTTTAGGAATGTGGCTTGTGAAGAATGAATCGTCCGCATTTTGGATGTCTGTTTTAACAGATTTGAAAACTAGGGGAGTCGATGATATTTTAATAACGGTAACCGATAACCTAAACGGTTTTACAGACACTATCAGCAACGTTATCCCGAACTCTGACAGACAAATTTGCGTAGTACATCAAATTAGAAACTCAGCGAGATACGTGGTATGGAAAGATAAAATGGAGTTTGCCAAAGACTTGAGATATATTTATACCGCTCCAAATTGAGAAGTAGGGCTGCCTTTGAAGATTTTAAATTTAAATGGAACGCTAAGTATTCCTATGCAGTTGATTCTTGGGATAAAAACTGGGATGAACTAACTATGTTTCTTGATTTTTCTGTTGAAATCAGAACGATAATTTATACCACAAACCTTATCGAAAATCTCAAAGGAAAACTAAGAAAATACACCAAAAATAAGCTCTCTTTTCCAACTGACGAGGCTGTTAAAAAATCTGTGTATTTAGCTTTAAATGAAGTTACAAAAAAATGGACTTTGCCTATCAGAAATTTGGGATTGATTTTAAATCAATTTATTAATATTTGAAAAAAGGGTTCAACCATAAAAAATTGAACCCCGAGAATTATGTTTACACACTTTTTAGGATAGTGTCATTAAGAAGAATAAACGTACTAATTTCTTTTCAGTTTTTTCTTAATTTCAACTTCGTGGTAAGCTTCTATTAAATCACCAACTTCAATATCATTAAAGTTTTTAATTTGAAGTCCGCAATCATATCCTTTTAAAACTTCTTTTGCGTCATCTTTAAATCGTTTCAACGAACTTAAATCACCTGAATGAATTACGACACCATCTCTGATAACTCTAATTTTGGAGTTTCTTTGAATTTTACCGCTCAACACCATACAACCTGCAATCGTTCCAATTTTAGAAATTTTGAAGACTTCCCTAATCTCTGTATTACCTAGGATTTCTTCTTTCATTTCAGGGGACAACATACCTTCCATCGCATCACTTAAATCGTTGATGGCGTCATAGATAATAGAATATGTTCTGATGTCAATTTCTTCATTGTCAGCCAATGTTCTTGCATTTCCTGAGGGTCTTACGTTAAACCCAATAATGATGGCGTCAGATGCAGAAGCCAACAATACGTCTGATTCTGTAATGGCACCAACGCCTCTATGGATAATATTTACCTGAATTTCGCCGGTTGAAAGCTTTTGGAAGGAATCGGCCAAAGCTTCAACAGAACCATCAACATCACCTTTTAAAATAATGTTTAATTCTTTAAAGTCGCCTAAGGCAATTCTTCGTCCAATTTCATCCAATGTGATATGACGTTGTGTTCTTACAGATTGTTCGCGTTGTAATTGAGAACGTTTAGAGGCAATTTGTTTTGCTTCTTTTTCATCTTCAAAAATGTAAAATTTATCACCTGCTTGGGGCGCACCATCCAAACCAAGTATTGAAACCGGTGTTGAAGGTCCTGC
>DPCK01000123.1 GCA_003516285.1 Lutibacter sp.
TTATACAAAGAACGCTATTCTATTGAGAGAACCAATGCTTGGATGGATAGTTTTCGTTCTTTGCTTAATAGGTTTGATACAACTTTAACTAGCTGGAAAGGATTTAACTTTCTGGCATTTATTGTAATTGGACTGAAAAAATTCACAAGAATTAAAAAGTCAAGATGACTTCAATGTCTAAAAAAGACAGTACAATTAAAAATGTAGGAACAAACCGTAACCCAAAATGGATAAAAATTTAACTAAATAATTAAATAAATTTTAGACATTTTTAGATGAACTTTAGACGAACCTTGGTTATAATTTAAGAAATAGCGATGCCAAATTTAGTAGAAGTTAACTACAACCAAACGAGAACTGAAATGAATTATATATGATTTCTGACCTAATAATAATTGATTTAACAACTAACTAAATTTAATTTTGAAAAAAGGAATAAACAAATTTTGGTACATACTGAATGTTTTAATGACAGCAATTGGCATAATTAATTTTGGAGATGATATATTCCCTTCATTAATTAAGTGGATTAACTTTTTCGATTTTACTTTAGAATTTGTAAAACACATTAGAGATTTTATTTTAATACCAATTACTTATCCTATCAGGCAAATATTTAATTTAATACTTCTAAATTGGTACAAAAGTTATTTATTTATAGGTTTATTGTTTTTAAATACATTCAATTTTTCTCATAGTAAAATATGTAAATCCCCAAGTACAAGTTCCCTAATAATGCTTTGTTTTGGTAAGGAAAGATGGAAAGTCGCATTAATGATTCTTTTACGAGTATTTCTATGGCCAATATTTATTTATGAGTTGATTTCTCATTACATAAAAGGACATTATAAAAGAAAACATAATGTTTATACCTTATGGGGGAAATATATATTTTGGGTTACAATAACGACAATCATAATGATATTTTTAAATTGGATTTGGATTAAGTTTTCAATTGCTTACAACACCTCAAAAATTTATACTTAAATTTGAACTAATACAAACGACAAACATCCAACAAACGATTTGCTACGGCGGAAAATCTCCAATTTTTACGTCGCACAAATCATAATACAAAATCATTAGGCATTATTAATAAAGAAAAGAATTACTATGAATAATGAAATTGAAAAAGCCGGAAAACCTTACTTATTTAGATATAGATTTAATAATAAAAATACATTAGATGAAATTGAAAATTCATATGTTTATTTTGCCAATAGAGAATCTCTAAATGACCCTCTTGATTCAAGCCCAGATTTAATTAAGTTTATTAAAGAAAGGTCTACGCTTGAAAGCTATTATGAATTTATCAAAGAGCAAAATCTATCTAATGAATACAAACAATTCTTAGAGAGAAACTACTCTCCTGATAAATTAGGAGTACTTATTTCTGAAACAATACCCAAATATATTAACTCAAGAGGAATTGCTTGTTTTTCAACGATTCCATATATAAATATGCCGATATGGGCAAATTACGCCAATAACCACAAAGGAATATGTTTACAATTTAATTTAGAATATGATGATACCTTTTTTAATGGTATGCGTTTAGTCAAATACCTAAAAGAATTAAACCACATTGAATTTACTCCTTCAATAAATGAACACAAAATAAACGATATTTTTTTCAGAAAAGACATAAATTGGAGTTATGAAAAGGAGTTAAGATTATTAAAAGATAAAATTGGTAAAATAAATTTCAATAAAAAGTCATTAAGAAATATTGTTTGTGGTTACAGAAGTGATGATGTGTTTATTAAAAAAATCATAACAATTTGTAATAAAAATTATAAAGATATTGGTATTTATAAAATGAAAAAGCCTGAGAAACAGAACAATGTTACTTTAATTAGAATAAATTAATAATGCCCAACACCATATAAAATTTATGCTTACTTTTAAACAAACGAATTAACCTTCAATAAGATATTTCTACAGCATAAAAATCAGATATTTTTACGCCACACAAACTTTAAAAAAACTTTGGTAGTATTAAAAAATCAAAAAATGGAAGACCAAAATCTATTAAAAAGACTTTCAATAATCAAATTACTCTACAAAACTGGATTAGAACAATCCAAACAATCTGAATCAATTTCTTTTTTTTCAATCCTTGCATTTCATGATAGTATAGAAATGTTTTTAAAGTTAGCTTGTGAATACAAGCAAATCAAATCTGAAAAACTTTCATTTATTCAATTTTGGGATAGTTTACCTCATTTAACTTTAAAAGAAAGTATGAGAAATTTAAATTCTAGAAGAGTAAATCTAAAACATAGAGGATTAATTCCTGCAAAAATTGAAATCGAATCATCTAGAGTAAATACCACTGATTTTTTTGAGCAAAATACTAAAACAACTTTTGAAATAGAATTTTCTGAAATATCATTACTTGAGTTAATTAAATTTGAAAAAGTAAAACTAATTTTAACAAATTCTCAGAAAAACTTAAATGAGAAAGATTATGAAAACAGTTTTAAAAAATCTGTAGAAGCTTTTGAAGAATTACTTTCAGAATATAAACAAAACAAAGTTAATAAATTTACAAAAAACCTATTTGACTTTCCTTCAAAAATTAGAATTAACTCTTCTTCAAGGTATTGGTCGAATACAGAACAGGTAGACAAAAGACTTGACGAAGTAGTGAAAAAAATCAATGAAAAATTTGATCATTTTGAAAGAACATTAGAGGTAGTTTCTTTTGGTTTTAACTTTAGAAAATATTCGAAATTTAAAATGTTAAGTCCTGCTTTTTATATAACTTCAGAAGGTAATTACTATTTTCATGAATATAACGACAAAATTAAATTTAACGAAGAAGACTGCGAATTTGGAATTGATTTTGTTTTAGAATGTTGTTTAAAATTGCAAGAATTTGATTACGAAAATCCAAATTTAGAAACATATTAAAAAATACAAAGTCGTATCTAATTTATGCTTAAATTGGATTTAATTCAAACTGACAAACATTCAATAATAATATGGACCGGCAAAAATCTCCGATTTTTACGTCGCACAAATCTTATAAAGAAACTCGTTGGCAAACATAGGATGAAAAACACGTTAGAATATAAAATTTTAAAGTATTTATCAGACAATAATAATGGTCGTTTTATTAATGTCTCTGAAATTAAAATAAATACGGATTTTTTAAAAAGCGCAATAAAGGATTTAAAAGAAAGAAACCTTATTGAAACAGAAAAATACCCAGGAACTCCTTGGAAAGGTGGTGCCATAGGTATGACTCCATCTGAAAAACCTGAAAAATGTAAAATAAAATTATCAGGGATTGAGTATTTAGATAATTTAGAAAAATCAATAATAGATTTTAGACTAAAAAAATGGCAAATAAAAACTTTTTGGCCAATATTTATTTTGGCAATCATAGGTTCAATTTTAAGCATTAATAATTTTATAAGTAGCCTAAAAGCCTCAAAAAATACAGACAAATTAGAACAGAGAATAGAGAAAATGGAATCAGAATTAGAAAAATCGCAAACTTCCATTTCAAACCAAAAAAATTTTGATTCTTCGCATACAACCAAGGTTTTGACCAATAAAAAAGGTATAGAATAATTAATAAGTAGGAAACTATAAATATAGCGGAACTTAATAATATTAAATTTGATTTTAACATAATATTTGATTTAAAAATTAATAATCTGATTAAAAAAAACGTGTTATAACATCAAAATTCAAGAACTCAATGAAAAAAATTACAACTTTGATTTTACTTTTAATTTCAACCTTTGGATTTTCACAAGAATACAAGTTGGAAGATGCTCAAATAACTAAAACTGACTTTTTACAAGCATTGAAAATTTTGGACTTGCCAGAAGGTAACGAGTTACTTGCTGAATTAGTTTTTGAAACAAATAATAGTTATCCTGTTGTTTCAAGTAGCAATTTAATCTTCGAGAAACTATTTGACACAGATATTAATGGAATCAAAGGATATAAAGCATTATTGGAAATTCAAACATTGAGCAAAGCAAATACACCTTTAACTATTCGATATATATTAATCAGCTATCTTGTTAAAAAAGAAAATAAATGGAAAGTATTTGAGTTTAGACAATCGATTGACGTGGAACGTGAAATTCTGAATGCAAAATCTGACCTTGATAAAAAAAGCAAATATTTGGAATTACAATACAAATTAAGAGGTTTGGCTTACTGGCAAATGTTAAATGGAGAATTACTTGAATCTAAAAACAACTTTTTAAAAGCTTATAAAGTTGCAAAATCTAAAGGAGATGACGAATTTAACATTCCGACTTATTTAGTGTTGGACTCAATAGTTGACTTTGAAAATCTTAACAAAATAGATTAAAAAACGTGTGGTAACTCATAAAATTTATGCTTACATTTAACCTAAATAATGAACTGACAAACATCCGACAAACGATTTGCTACGGCGGAAAATCTCCAATTTTCACATCGCACAAATCTTATAAAAACATGTTGTGTATAAAAAAAATAAATTAACCTGAATTAAATAGCACTATGCACAACGTATATAATTATGCTCAAATCGGATTTAGAACAAACGATAAACATTCATAATAATATTGCTACGGCGGAAAATCTCTGATTTTTACGTCGCACAAACCATAAAGAAACTCGTTACCTGCAATAAAAACCAACCTAATATGCCAACATTAAGCTCAATGAAAATCCCACCGCCAAAATCTTGGGAAGAATTTGAGGAAATCACTTTAGATGCTTGTAAAATTAGATGGGAAAACCCAGATTTACAAATGCACGGTCGACAAGGACAAGTTCAATGTGGAGTGGATATTTATGGTGCGAACCATATCTTTAAAAATATTGGCGTTCAATGTAAAAATTATGAATCTGAATTATCATTAACATTAATAAAGTATGAAATAAAAAAAGCTGAATTGTTCTCGCCAAAAATTGAAATGTTTTATATAGCAGTTACTACAAAAACTGATGTTAATATTCAACGAGAAGTAAGATTATTATCTCAAGAAAGAACAAAAGAAAATAAATTTCCAGTTATGGTCCTGTTTTGGACAGATATAATCCAAGATTTAATAAGAAACAATTCAATAATTAGAAAACATTACCCTCAATTAAACCTTACAGAGCTAAAACCTTCAGAAATTAGAGATGTCAGATTGTTTAGTATACTTGATTTAGTATACAACACGCTAAATCTTAATTTTTATAATAATCTAATTTTTGGTGACTTCGGTCAGATGACTGGAGAAAACCCTTTACAAATACAGTCTGTCATTTTAACAATTAAATATTCATCAAGTAATGTTTTAGATCAATCAGAATATGAAAAAATGGCAAAACTAATAGATAATTATAAAGAATACTTGTTCCATATAGGTAAGCGAACAGAAGAATTTAGTTGGGATATCGCTGAAAAAATTTCCAATGAATTTACAGGAATAGTGAATGGAATAGAATATAATTTAATTGGAAAAGAACTAGCTGTTTTTAATGTTGCCAAAATATTAGCTAAATGGTCAAAGTGGGAGGTTGATTCTGACTATTTATGGCCAAATGAGTCTTGGATAGATTTAAAAACATTCGTCGGTAGAATTAAAATTGATGAATTGATAAACAAAATTGACAAATCAGAATCAGAATATAAAGAAATGGATCATTTTAAAAGATTAGATCGTCCTCATAAAGTTTATAATGAAATTAGAAATATATTAATACATCAGACAGAATAAAATTACTGCAAGTGAGTCGTATAAAATTAATTACTAGTACAAGCCTATTTACGAAAATCATCACGGATTTTCTATTCGGTTTGTAGAAAGACACCAATTCTAATTATCAAAAAATGTATTTATCAAAAATCAATATTCAAAACTTCAAAGGGATAAAAAAATTAGACGCCACATTTGACCCTAAATTAAATATTATTATCGGAGAAAACGGATGTAATAAAACTGGCTTAATAGATGCAATTAGATTACTTTACAACATAGGAAAACCTAAAAAAGATTATTATATTTCAAATGATGATTTTCATTTTGATAGTAGTACTAAAACACAAAGAAATAGGATTGAAATACAATATACATTTGAAGGGCTATCGAATCCAGAAAAAGGAGCACTTTATGAATACTTGATTATTGAGCCTACTATTGAGTATGCCCAAGTAACCCTAATTTATGAATTAAGAGAAAATAACTATCCAAAATTTACATACTTTACTGGCTCTAATGCAGAGCAAAAGGCCGATTCTGGCACTTTTGAAATATTTCAACACTACTATTTAGGTGCATTAAGAGATAGCACAAATGACTTGTTAAATACAAAAAACAATATGCTTGGCTCTGTAATCAAAAGATTAATAGAACGGGCTAAATCTGAAGAGAAATTTAAAGAAATAATACAGACTGCAAATGAAGAAATTTTAAAAAGACCCGAAGTATTAGACACAAGAACAGGTATTAACACACATCTTGACGATATTTTTAGAATATCAAAAGATAATCAAATTGGAATGAGAATTGAATCTTCATCAAAAATTGAAAGCATTGTAAATATAATTAAACCATATTTACCTCATGACAAAACCAACCTTGATAATGAGGGTTTTAATTTATGGCAAAACAGTCTAGGTTTTAATAATCTCATATATATAGCAATAATTTTAGGTGATATTAAGCAAAGAACAATTGATAATCCAAATCAGCATTTTGCTTTATTAATTGAAGAGCCAGAAGCTCATTTGCATCCTCAACTTCAATTAAATCTTTACAATTTCTTAGAAACTGCTAGCAGTCCCAATAATTGTCAACTTTTCATAACTTCTCATTCTCCAACCTTAACTTCAAAAGCGAACCTAGACAACTTAATACTTGTTAATGAGAGAGCAATAAACATAGGTTCGTGCTATAAAAAGAGAGAAAGCGAAAAAATAATTGAAATTTCAAATAAAAAAATAACTTTAACGGAACATGACTTTTCAACAAGAAAAAAGCAATTAGAAAGATATTTAGATATTACAAAAAGTCAACTCTTTTTTGCTAGAGGTATATTGTTTGTTGAAGGCATCTCAGAAAAACTTCTTTTAAAATCCTTCTCTGAATTTTTAAAATCTTACATCGAAGACCATATGTGCGAAATTGTAAATATTGAAGGAATATCATTTTATCCTTTCATACACTTATTCAACTCAAAAGATGAAAATAAAAGAATTTCTCAAAAAGCATCAATAATCACAGATGACGACAGATACTCGAAAGCGAAAAATAGCTTTAAAAATTTAATCGCGAAGAACTATATTAAACTTGATGCTTTTCATAAAGGCTTATATTCTGCTAAAATTAGTAATCGAATTTCAAATTTGAAATCGACCATAAATTCTAGAAAGAACAAAGTAGAATTGTTTACAGCATTTAAAACATTAGAATATGAAATTGCTTTTGCAAACATTGCAGAAAACAAAACAGACTTCAACTCAAATTTCTTGGTTCAATATTTAAGTAAAATTGACAACCCTAAATATTTAATTCTACAAGCATATCTCAATAGCCTACCTAGTTTGAAATTTTCAATAGATGAAAAACAAAAACTGGCAATTATTTTATGGAAAGCCTTACCACAGAAGGCTGAATTTGCACAAAATTTTTCTACTGAATTAGAAAATTCGATTAAAACTGGTGCGTCTGTAATTTTTAAAGTACCTGATTATATTGAAAATGCTATTAAATATGCTATATCTTAAATATGAATTTTGAACTTACCACAGAAAACGAAAATTATATAAAATCAAGAGGAAAAGTTATTTTGAATGCTTGCCCTGGAAGTGGTAAAACAACAGCAATAGCATATAAATTAACAACCTTAACAACTGAGTGTACAAATCATTTTAGTAACTATTCCGGTGTAGCATGTTTATCATTTACAAATGTTGCAAAAGATGAAATTTCAGATAAGTTTGAAAGTATTTCTTCTAGAAGACTCATATACCCTCACTTAACTTCTACAATTGATAGTTTTATAAATAAATATATTACCCTTCCGTTCTATTATTTATTAGGGTTCAAGTCAAAAAGACCAACAATATTAAATACAGTTGATTTTTTAGATAATTTAAATTTAGAATGGATAAGAAATAAGCAAAATCGACCATTAAAATATTCTTACCCACCCAAAGATTTAAAAATCGAAATTGATGGGTCGTATAGTTGGAAAGGTAAAAAATTAAACACTGCTATTATTGATAATAATACTTTTCAGGGGTACGCAAAAAAATATAAAAATTGGCAATTTGAAAACGGCTACATTGACAATAATGACTCAACATATTTAGCTTTAAAACTACTCATGAATTTTCCTCAAATCGGAAATAGTTTAGTTCAAAGATTCCCTTACATAATTATTGATGAAGCACAAGACACTTCTGAATTACAATACATGATTTTTGAAGAACTAATAAAATGCGGATTGTCAAACATTGAATATATAGGCGACCCATATCAAAGTTTATATGAATTTCGAGAGGCTAGACCTGATTTATTCATCAAAAAATATGAGGACACCACAACTTGGAATACAATCGAATTAGCAACATGCAGACGTTCCTCTCAAAAAATCATCAATTTATATGACACATTTAGGAGAAGTTCAGAAAAACCAATTTCTTCAATATGTAAACACGAGTCAGATTTTCCTATCAAAATAATTAAGTATGATGAAAACAATTTAGATGCGTTAGTTAGCGAATACACTAAACATATTGATGTTACTCTACCATATCAAATTCTAGTAAGAGGGAGTTCCCATTTAGAAATGTTTGGTGTAAAACAAACGCAAGAAAATCCATGGAAAAATGCCATATCCAGAGACCTTGTTTTAGCTTCATACAATTATGAAGTTGGAAAAATTAAAGACTGTATCAATACTTTAAGAAAGGTGTATGTCCAGCTGCACTACCCAGAAAAAGATTATAAAGAAAAACTTGAGAAAGAAAAGGATTTACGAGAGGATTTCAATTTAAATATCAAACTCTATGATTTTATTAAAAATTGTCCTTCTACTGATGATACATTAGAAGCTTGGACTTCAAATACTACAGCATATATTAATGACCAATTTGCTATTGACATTGATTTAGAGTTGAAAAAGAAAGGGAAAGTCTATTCTTCTCAAAATTTAAGAATATTGATGTATCCTGAAACTGTGTTACAATACCCCGTTTCCACTATTCATAAAGTAAAAGGAATGACCTTCAATTCAATTTTATTAATTCTTAGCGACAATAGTTCAGGTGAAAAATTATCAATATCAGACTTTACTAAACCATTAAACCTGCCAAATGAAAAACAGAGAATGATTTATGTGGCATTATCTAGACCAGAAACTTTTGCATGCATTGCAGTACCCAATAAAATTGACAATAAGGAAATAATAGATATGTTCGGAGTTATTGAAATAATTGAGTTTTAAAATTGGAATAAGCCAAGTAGCAAACAAAGAACTTTCCTCAAATTTATATTGTATTTCCTTTCATCGACCTAGTAAATAAAAAAGATTATCAAACATTAAAAAATATTAGTTAAAATTATATTTTTCTGTCATTAACTTATATTATCCTAAGCAAAGGCATAAGTATAAAGTTTCTGCGATTTGTGACTTTTTAAAAGTATTTTTTGTATTTGTATCTAGTTTACTAAATATTTTGTTTCTATATTTGGCCCTACAGGTAGTAATATTTTTTATATTAATTTCGAAAGAAGTAAGGATAAATATTATGATTTAAACAAAAGTGAGTTATTCGGTGAGTACTAGAAAACAAATTATTATAACTTTTTGAATATTAGAATGTTGTAAATGTATGAATAGATCCGGCGTCTCCACTATTTTTTTCTCCTTGTATAATAAAATTTCAATAATTCTGTTATTTACATTATCTGCACATAGCAGGTTTTTAAAAGTATAATTTAAACCCTCTTTTTATACTTTTTTTTAATTGAATTAAATATTATTTACCCCATGAAAAACAAAATTTTAATTTTATGCCTCTTAGTAATCGGTCAAATTGGTTATTCCCAAACGATCGAAGAAACTTCAAATTGGATTGAAAACAACGCTGGCGCTCCAAATAACCTGTTCAGCAATACCATTGCTTACAACTCACAAACCAATAGATTACTGTTATATAAAAATTATTCCGCACCTTTTAAATTCAGAAAAGTGACGGAGATAGACCCAAAGGACGTAAGCAGCATCAGCCTGTATAAAGCAACTAAAAAAGGTGATTTAGGAGGCATTTTACTCAATTTTAAAAAAGGCGGTTCCTACACTAAAATTTATTTGGCGAACAATAACACCAGAGTTTCAAAGGTAAATAAAGTCGAAGAAAAAAAAATGTTTGCATTTCCCATTTTGGCCGAAGGCGGTCTGGAGCATACAAAAAGAATAAAATGGTACTATCTCAATTTATTCCAGCATTTGGGCATTGACGTTAAGGATGGGGATTCGTTAATTCTGACAAAATTGTAATTTTAATTTTAGAGGCAGTATCGATTTTTTTCTTTATTGATTTTCGATTGGAAAGTTATGGTGATATAAATTATTCTTTTGCTTCCGGTTCATCCTTAAAAATTGCATTTGGATCATAATAATTAATACCCTTGATTTTTAGCCGGTCTGAATGTTTTTCTAACCTAACTTTATAATCATTCAAATCTCTTAATGAATCAGGGGTCCATCCGATTTCAGCATGTCCAATAATTCTTGGAAAAACCATAAATTCAAGTTCTTCCATATTCGTAATTGTTTCGGTCCATAGAGGCGATTCTATTCCCAAAATATCTTTTTTGGAAATTCCCGGAATCAATGTTGAAGGATTCCAATTATAAGCACAATCAATGTTAACATATCCTGCCCAATACAATCCAAGTTTCGTAATTGAGTCGTACTTCATATCCAAATATGCTTTATTGGCAGGCGATAAAATAATTTTGGCCTTTTTTTCTACGCCTTTTTGGGCATTTTTTGGCCTCGCCCAAAACTGCACAACAGTCTTGGCTTTTAAATCAGCGTGTACAATTTCGTCCCAACCAATCATTTGTTTTCCATTAGCCAAAACGATATCCTGCACCTTATTTATAAAAGGAATATAGTCTTCCATTAAAGTCACGTGTGATTCATCTCCTCCAATATGAATATACGGACCTGGAGTCATTTCGGATAATTCTCTCAGTACATCTTTAATAAATTGATAGGTGATCTCTTTTTTTGTATCCAATGTACTGAACCCGACTTTAATACCTGTGTATAATTCAGGAGCTTCACCGCTGCTATTCAATTCAGGATACGATGCCAAAGCTGCATTTGTATGCCCTGGCATATCAATTTCCGGGATAATGGTGATGTATTGTTCTTTTGCATACCTCACAATTTCTTTATATTCTTCTTGGGTATAAAAACCGCCTGTACCGCCATTTACTGCTGTAGAGCCACCATGAACCGTGAGATTTGGCCAAGATTTAGTTTCTATACGCCAACCTTGGTCATCAGAAAGATGCAGGTGTAACACATTTAATTTATAAGCTGCCAACATATCAATATATTTTTTTACATCTTCCGCAATAAAAAAATGTCTGGAAACGTCTAACATAGCGCCTCTGTATTCATATTGCGGATAGTCATAAATTTCACCGGTGGCAATAAACCATTTCATTTTTTGTTTTGAGGCGGCTTCAATTTCTTTTGGTAAAACCTGCCGAAGCGTTTGAATTCCATGAAAAATTCCTTCTGGGCCATTGGCATTTATACTAATATTTTTTTTTGTGATATGCAATTTATAACCCTCAGTGCCTAATTCAGATTCCAAACCAGAAATTGTGAGATAAATGTAATTTGATTTAGGCTTTTTAGAGGTTGAAGTTATTACCTTTAAATCAAATCCTGTAGCAGGTTTTATTAAATTGGCCAAATAATGTCCAATTTTTAACAATTCTGCTGATTCTCCTTTTACAAAAATTTTGGTGTTGGCATTTAGTTCAAAAGAACTTCCAAATGCGGTTACTGAAACCGGTTTAGGTAAAATTGCTTCATTTGAAAGATCCATCCGAGGATTTTTTGGCTCTGACCATGAAGTTAACAATATCATTGAAATAAATAGTAAAAATCTATAAATATTTGATTTTAAGCTCATGAGTTTTATGAAACCGGATTATATTTTTATGTATCAAAGATATATCAAAACAAAGCATCAAAAAAACTACTCCGAAAGATAGTCGCTTGCAATATAGAACAAACACAATAACTTTATATTTTTATAAATATTTTATTTCTATACAGAATATAGGTTAGAAACCAAAACACAATAATATGTGAAATCGCAAAAAGCAATGAACCATTCATATTTCCGGCAATTGGAACAAAAATATTCTCATACAAATATTGATAACCCGAAATGGTTTCGCCTTCAGAATTTGTGCTTTTTACTAAATATTGAATTGTTTTCACATACATACCAGAGAATACAAAAATAAATAATGGGTTTGTGCCAAAATGGATAAATGGCTTTGCCCAATTTTTAATTCCTTTAATATCTATTACCCATAACAAAAAAGCCAAAAATACCATTGCCAAACCACCAGCATATAAAACGTAAGAACTTGTCCATAATGGTTTATTAATTGGCAACAAATAACTCCAAAACCAGCCAAGAAGTGCTGAAACTCCCCCGAAAATTAATAACTTTTTTACGGAATGAGAAACACCATCTGAAAACTCAATAAGTCTTCCTGCAAAATAACCCATTAATACTGTTGCCACAGAGGGAATTGAAGACAGTAAACCTTCTGGGTCAAATGGTATTCCGAATCCTTTATATATGTGATTTTCGCCGAAGATAAACAAATCAACTTTACGCACAATATTATTTTCCAGGCCATAAACATCATAAGATCCGCCAAAATAAAGCAAACCCCAATAACCGAAAAGGATTAAACCGAAGATTGCGAGTAATTGTTTATAATTAAACTGCATACATAAAATTGCACCAATGCCATACGCAATCGCAATTCGCTGAAGAACACCAAAAAAGCGTAAATTTTCAAAGTTGAATTTAGGAAATAAATTTAACAAAAGTCCCAATAAAAAGATAATTGAAAATCTTTTAAAAACTTTCAACAATCCCTTCTTTGTCAGGCCTTCACCATATTTTTTAAATGAATACCACATGGATACTCCCACAATAAATAAGAAAAAAGGAAAAACCAAATCGGTAGGCGTACAACCGTGCCAATGTGAATGCAGCAGAGGTGGGTAAACATAACTCCAACTCCCGGGAGTATTTACCATAATCATAAGTGCTATGGTTAAACCCCTTAAAACATCGAGTGCCAATAATCTTTTAGCTACCATCATTTAATAATTTATATATCGTTATTTACCTTTTTTCAATCCCAATTTATGGCCTGCAAATGCATAGTATAAAATGATCAAATAACAAGGAAGTAAAATCCAGTAGCCAGTTGTTGCCGCCTGTGCAGCAGCTTCAGCCTCACTTATTCCTTTCGCAATTAAATCAGCCTTGGTGCCATCAACAAATTTTCCGTATAAGGGAGGAATAATTGCCCCTCCGGATATTGCCATAATCAATAAAGCGGAAGCGGTTTTGGTGAATTTTCCCAATCCTTTTAATGTTAAAGGCCAAACTGCTGGCCAAACCAAAGCATTTGCAATTCCCAGTGCAGCCACAAAAAGAATGGAAACAAAACCGGAAGTAAATACAATACAAAATGTAAATAAAATCCCTAAAACAGCACTTGATTTAAGTGCAAAAGCCTGATTGATGTATTTTGGAATTAAAAAAATGCCCAATCCATAAGTTGCAACCATGGCCAACAAGGTAAAAGTGGTAAAAAATTTGGCATCGGCAGCAGGAAAGCCTAAAGAAATTCCGTAGGCAATAATGGTATCGCCGGCAATTACTTCTGCACCAACATATACGAAAAGCGTTAAAACTCCCAACCATAAATGCGGAAATTGGAAAATGCTTGTTTTGCTTGTTTCCCCTTCTTTTGCCTCCTCAATAGGTTCCGCTTCTACATGAGGCAGTGGCGCACGCCTGATTAAAATACCCAAAATCGCTAAAACTACTGCCATTACAACATAAGGAATCACAACACTGTCGGCCATAACATCCAATAACTTCGTTTTTTCAGCCTCGCCAACGATACTGAGTTTGTCTTTAACCTCATCAATTCCCGATAACAAAATAGCTCCAAAGATTAGGGAGCCTAAAGCACCGGCCACCTTATTTGCAATTCCCATTATTGCGATGCGTTTTGCGGCACTTTCAATTGGACCCAAAATAGTAATGTATGGATTTGAAGCTGTTTGCAATAAAGTCATACCCAAACCCTGAATAAAAATTCCCACTAAAAACACCCAATACGTTCTTGCCTCTGCGGCTGGAATAAAAATCAGAGCTCCAACTGCCATCACAAATAACCCCAATGACATTCCTTTACGATATCCAATTTTAGTTAAAATATAAGATGCCGGCAAAGCCACGGCCACAAAAGAAATATAAGATGCGGAGGCTACCAAATAGGATTGTGCTGTGGTTAATTCGTTTATGGTTTTCATAAATGGAATTAATGCGCCATTAATCCAAGTTACAAATCCGAAAATAAAAAATAATCCAGCTATAATAAGTATTGGTACAAAAGAATTGTTTTTGAAATTAGCGGTCGTGCCTATTGTATTCGACATTGAAAAAAATTTTATGAATTAGTTCTTAAATTTATTGTATTATGTTGTAAACATTCGCTAACCATCAAAAGGTGAAGGTAAATAGGATTTTACCTTAAACCAATATATTTTAATCAAAACATTAAAAATAATATCTTACAAATGCTTCAATAGCAGCATAATCGGCCAAACCTAATTCATTATATTTTTGTGCTGTTTTGGTGTTTCTATCCTCAGCACGCATCCAAAATTCCCTTAAATCATTTCCTTGAAACAAAACGCCATCTTTCTGGGATTGATGAAAGAAAATCGTCTTTCTTTTTTTCAAAACCTGATCTGGACTCATTGGCACTGCCATATCAATTTCATGAATTTCCCATTCATGCCAAGCTCCCTTATATAACCAAACCCAACAATCATTCATAAAAGGTTTTGGTTTTAATCTTTTTAATGATTCAAAAAGCGCGTTTAAGCTAACTCTGTGGGTGCCATGTGGATCGGCCAAATCACCTGCAGCATAAATTTGATGCGGTTTAATTTTCTCGATAATTTCACACATTATACGAAAATCTTCTTCGGCTAATGGGTTTTTCTTAATACTGCCCGTTTCATAAAAAGGCAAATTTAAAAAATGCACATTTTCATCGGGAACTCCTAAATATCTTGTTGCTGCCAATGATTCGCTTTTTCTAATGAGGGTTTTTAAATTCCTGACATCGGCAGTGTCTATGGCATTGTCCTTTTTTGAAGCAATTTGCTCAATAATAGACGTAATATAATTTGAATCTTTAATCCCATTCATTTCTTTCGCCACTTCCACAAATTTAAGTGCCTCGTGATCCGCAACTGCAATATTTCCCGATGTTTGGTAAGCAACGTGAACCTCATGCCCTTGTTCAACCAGCCGGTCTAAAGTTCCTCCCATTGAAATAACATCATCATCTGGATGGGGGCTAAAAATAAGTATTCTTTTTTTAGACGGATTTGCTCTTTCAGGTCTTGAAGCATCATCTGCATTTGGTTTTCCCCCTGGCCAACCGGTGATGGTGTGCTGCACTTTATTGAACATTTTAATATTTAAATCGTATGATGAGCCTTCCTGGGCCAATAAACTTGACATTCCATTGTCATTATAGTCTTCATCAATCAATTTTAAAATTGATTTTCCTGTTATTTGACATAGCCAAATAATGGCCTTACTGCTCAATTTTTCATTCCACAAACAAGATTCAACCAGCCAAGGCGTATTAATTCTTGTCAATTCAGATGCTGCTTCAATATCCAATATAAATGTTGAATTATTGTGATGTTGTAAATATGTAGCCGGAACTTTAGATGAAACATCTCCTTCAATTGTCTTTTTAATAATTGAGGCTTTGTTTTGTCCCCAAGCCAATAAAATTATTCTTTTGGCCTTTCTTACGGTTCTAATTCCCATCGTAATGGCTTTTTTGGGCACATTATCAATACCTGAAAATGAGGAAGCGGCATCAACTCTTGTAATATAATCCAAAGTAATACTTCTTGTTTCAGAATTAAAGTGGGATCCCGGTTCATTAAATCCTATATGGCCCGTTCGACCTATACCCAATAGCTGCAAATCTATTCCTCCACTATTTTTAATCATTTCCTCGTAATCTATGCAATATTGGCGCAACTCATCACTTGTAACCAAACCATTTGGTACATGAACATTTTCTGGCAAAATGTCAATATGATTAAACAAGTGTTCATGCATAAAGTAATGATAGCTTTGAATGTTATCTTTTGGCATTGGGTAATATTCATCCAAATTAAAAGTAATAACATTTGAAAAACTAAGACCTTGCTCCTTGTGCATTCTTACCAACTCTTCATAAACTTTTATTGGTGAAGATCCCGTGGCTAAACCAAGAACACACATTTCACTATTTGACTGTTTCTCTTTTATCAAATCGGCTATTTCTTCAGCCACTTTAACCGATCCATCATTAGCTGATGAAAAAATGACATTATGTATTTTCTCAAATCTGGTTTCTTCAAATTTCCCGGCCTCATCGTATTTGATGGTTTTTGGACATGTAATTAGTTTTGCTTTCATTATCTTCTTTTATTAATTGAATATTACAAATCTAAATAAAAACACTTACAAACACGCAAATATATGCATTTTTATTTTGTTTATTGTCGATTTAAAAATTGATATTATTTCCGAATTAATTTTCATTTTTCAAATTTAGAACCCGGAAAAATGCTCATATCCTGATTGCCTAATAAAGTAAAAGGGCAATAAATAAATAAAAACAAAGTGAACCCAATCAAACATTTAATCAAAATAATTTGCATCTTTGTTGTAATTTTTTACAACATATTAAACAATTATTTATGCTAAAGGAAGAAAGACACTATCATATTTTAGATAAAATTATATTAAACAGGAAGGTTCTATCCGCAGCCCTGAGCATAGAGTTAAATGTCTCTGAAGATACCATAAGACGCGATCTCAATGAATTATCTTCCAAAGGATTGATAAAAAAAGTACATGGTGGCGCACTTCCAATTGACTCCAAAACACCTTCTTATGAAGAAAGGAGCAATTACAATTTAGAAGAAAAAAACAGTATTGCAAAAAAAGCCGTAAAACTCATTAAATCTGGGCAAGTTATTATTATGAGCGGTAGCACCACAAACCTGCAACTTGCAAAAATTATTCCATCCGACATCAATGCCACCATATATACCTACAGCCTTCCCATTGCGCTGCAACTTACAGAACACCCATTAATTGAAATTATTTTCATAGGAGGAAAACTTCACAAAACCGCACAAGTTACTGTTGGACTCGATGTTGTTTCATCTATCTCTGAATTGAGAGCGGATTTATGCTTTATGGGAACTGGAGGAATAAACACCTTAAACGGAATGACAGAGCCTGATTGGGAGGTTTCGCACATTAAAAAGTGTATGATTTCTGTCAGCGATAGAGTTGTTGCTCTGTGTACTCAAAACAAATTAAACGAAACAAAAAGATATACTGTTGCTCCTATCCATAAAATAGACACTATTGTGACTGACATAGATCCAAGCGATTCAATATTCAATGACTTCAAAGAAAAAGGCGTTAAAATTCTTTAACAATTTTTTAAGAATCTTTGATTGTGCGGTTTTTTGCGGTTTTAAATGTTAAAGTTTGCATTTTTTTAACTATTTGTTAACGTTATGTAAAAATAAATACTATTTTTGAAAGATGATATTATTATTTTAAATCCATTTTTATGAACAAATCAAATAAAAACCGCTCTTTTTATAAGAGATTTCGATTGATGAGCAGTGTATTTGTGCTTATGATGTTAGGACTAACCTTGCAGGCTCAAACTATCGTCTATACCTTAAAAGGTAATGTTACCGATAATACCGGTCCTGTTCCTGGTGTAAGTGTAAATATTAAGAATACTAACATGGGTGAAATTACAGACTTTGGCGGAAATTACAAATTAAGCGTCAAACTAAATGCAGGAAATTACACTCTTGTTTTTAGATCTCTTGGACTAGTTTCTAAAGAATTAAAAGTAACATTAGGTACTGAAACTGAAATTGTAAATGATGTTGTTATGAATTCAGATATTCTTGGATTAGACGAAGTAGTTATTACAGGTGCAGGAGCATTAACTGCAAAAAAACAATTAGGAAATACAATTTCTAGCGTTAAAGGCTTAGCAATTACTGAATCAGCATCTGTAGATATAACCGGAGGTCTTTCAGGTAAATTAGCAGGGATTCAAGTAACTCAAAACTCAGGTGATCCTGCAGGAGGTATTAGTGTTAGATTAAGAAGTGCAAGTACCGTTAATGGAAGTTCTGATCCATTATACATTATTGATGGCGTAATTGTAAACAACAATTCTACTGATGTTTTAGGAACAACTAGTGTGGTTCAAAATAGATTATCAGATATCAGTCCTCAAGACATTGATAGAATTGAGGTTATAAAAGGTGCTGCTGCTGCAGCTATTTACGGCTCAAGAGCAAGTAATGGTGTTGTTCAAATCTTTACAAAAAAAGGGCAGTCAGGAGAGCCTGTAATTACTGTTTCAAGCAGTATTAACTTCAACTCTCTAAGAAAGAAACGTGAATTTAATGAAGAACCTTTTGACTGGGCTTCAAGCAATATTACGGTACTTGATAAAGTTCCTGCAACTAGATATGATTATCAAGATATGGTTTTTAACAACTCAACAGGAACTGATAATTACATCTCGATGTCGGGTGGAAAAGAAAACACGAACTATTTTGCTTCGTTTTCATACTTACAAAATGATGGTATTTTAAGAAGTACAGACTATGAAAGACAAGGGGGAAGAATTAGAATTAATCAAGTAATTAATGATTGGGCATCAGCATCTTTTGGTACCTATTTTTCAACAAGCAAAAGCAATGACCAACCTAATGGGGGTTATACCGCTGGAGTATTGCCAACTATACTATTTACAAACAATACAATAGACCCTAAACCGGATGCAGATGGCAATTATCCAAATATGACTTTTTATCCAAATATTTTGGAATACATTGAAACTTTTGATTTCACTCAAGAGAATAATAGAACCATTAGCGATTTACAACTTACTTTAAACCCGGCAGATGGGCTTAAAGTAACTTATATTCTTGGTTATGACAATTCTGAATCTATAGGAAATTCTTATATTCCAATTGGAACTAATACTATTGCTCTAGGTAAAGCAACAACAACAACTATTAGTGCAAAACAATTAAATAGTGATTTGAATGCTTCACTTGACAAGGACCTTAACGATATCATAAAATCTACAACAACAGCTGGTTTTTCTTGGCAATCAGATAAAACATTGCTACGTTCTATTATAGGAACTGGTTTGGCTTTAGGAGTAAAAACTACTGATGGAGCTGCCTCAATTTCTACTGACGAAAGTAGAAGTGAAAGAAGCTTCTGGGGTGGATTTTTACAACAAACATTTGGTTTTAGTGATAAACTTTTTGTGACTGGAGCCATTAGACTAGATGGTTCTTCAGTGTTTGGTAAAGACGAAAGAAATCAATTTTATCCAAAAGCTAGTATGTCCTACTTATTTTCTGAAGAAGATTTTTGGAAGAATAATTTTGGATCTTCAATTAACAGCTTTAAAGTGAGAGCAGCTTGGGGTCAAGCAGGAAATTTAACTGCTATTGGACCTTTTGATAGATTATCGAACTATTCGGCTATCAGCATTGATGGATCATCTGGTTTAATTGCCCCTACAAGATTAGGTAATGCTGATTTGAAACCTGAAAGACAAACCGAATTAGAATTAGGTATTGATATGGGTCTATTTGATAATAAGGTAGGTGTTGAGCTTACGTATTACGAACAAGATATTGAAGACCTATTATTAGCTAGAACACTTTCTCCTTCTACTGGTTTTGAATCTAGAGTTGAGAACATAGGAACAATGACTAACAAAGGTTTTGAGGCATTAATTACAGCCACACCAATTCAAACTAACGATTTCAGCTGGTCTGTTACTGGTACTTTTTCTTCAAACAAAAATGAAGTAAATAATATTGAAGGAGAGCAATTTGGAATTGGGAACTTTGGTTTTTCAGTTGCTAAAAACGGTCAACCTTTAGGTGTATTTTATCAAGGATTCTATGCTAGAAATGAAGACGGAAGTCTACTTTTAACAGCTGGAAGACTGCCACAAAGAGAAAAAGGTTCTTACGATACTAATGGAAATCCTGTTCCAGAGAGAGACTCATCAGGTCAACCATCCGGAGCGCTTTTAAGTAAAGTTATTGGAGATCCAAATCCTGATTTTATAGCTTCTTTAATTAATGAATTAAAATACAAAAACTTTTCATTAAGATTACAATTTGACGCTGTTCAAGGTGTTGATGTATTAAGCTGGGATACACGTATGTTCTATCGATTTGGTGGTGGACCACAAACTGCTAGTGAGTTAAGAGGAGAGAGTGTAAGAGGAACTGGTGCTGCCAAATTTGGGATTGCAGAGTCATATATTGAAGATGGTTCTTATATAAAACTTAGAGAAGTTTCAGCTTCTTATTCGTTAAAAGATCCTTTGAAAGGAGTTGACAATGTTAAATTTACATTAACTGGACGTAATTTATTCTCAATAGACAACTTCTCAGGTTACGACCCAGAAGTAAATATGGACGGACAAAGTAATGGTGCAAGAGGTGGTATTATGGGACTTGTTCCAATACCAAGTGTAATTAAATTTGGTGTAACAGCTACTTTTTAAGAATAAAATAAAACTATAATAAGATGAAAAATATAAAAATATATACAATAATAGGTGCTTTGCTTATTAGCAGTAGTTTATTCACTGCCTGCGAAACCGATTTTGAAAATTCAAATAACCCAACAGAAGATGTGGTATTAGGAACAAAGGAAGGACTCTTTGCTTTAGCAACAGGAATAAGACAATACTATTCTGTGACTGCCTTAAGACAAGTAATAGAAGCTCCAGGAATTACAACTAGAGAGTTAGGTGTAACCAATACCTTTTTAAATATTAATGAATTAGCTAAAGGAGGAGCTGAATTACCAGCAGAAAGTGGTGGTATCACAAATCCTTGGGTAAATCTTTTACGGGCTAAAGGTATGGCTGAATCATTAATTGAAGGAGCTAATACCGTTGAACTTTCAGCAGGTACTAAGAGTGGACTTTTAGCCTATGGAAATTTGGTTAAAGCAATGTGCCTTGGGTCTATGATAGAAATGTTTGAACAAGCACCAATTAATAACGCTGCAAATGGAGCTGCTGAATTTAGTGACAGAGCTACAGTGCTTGCCAATTGTATTTCATTGTTAGAAGAAGCAAAAGATGCCATGTCTTCTGCTCCAATCTCTGATGAATTCAAATCGACTGTTTTATGGTCAAACATGAACTTAGAAAAAACTGTAAATGCGTTTCTATCAAGATATTATTTAATTGCCGGTAATTATCCAGAGTCAATTAATGCTGCAAATGCCGTATTAAATAATAGTGATGCAACAAATTCAATGTGGGTTTACGATGCAAACAACCAAAACCCTATATGGAATCGGACTGTAAATTCTGCCGACTTAAACCCTCAAACTAATTTTGGTTTATTAGGTGCTTATATTCCCGAAGCTGGCGATGGGCGTGTTGATTTTTACTTAGGAGATGACGCAGGATTTGCTAACGCTGATGCCGGCGGACAAGCCCTTAGTGAAATGCTTGGATTCTTTGGAACTAGCACAGCCGCAATTCCAATCTATCTTCACGGAGAAATGCTATTGAACAAAGCCGAAGCATATGCAAGACAAAACCAATTGCCAGAAGCAGTTATTCAATTGAATTTAGTACGTCAAAAAAATAATGATCCACTAGGTGTTAACGCAAACCTACCAGCTTGGACAGGTGATGAAACAAATCAAACTGCTATTTTAGAAGAAATTTATAAAAATAGATGCATAGAATTGTTTTTGACTGGATTAAGATTTGGAGACAGCAAAAGATTTCATCCTAATTTTGCAGTTCCTACTGCGGCCAATACAACAAATGAAAGGAATAGAAATTTTTATCCATATCCAACCATAGAGAGAGAGAATAATCCAAATACCCCAGCAGACCCGAGTATATAATTGAGTTTTGAGTTAATATTGGTTATAAACGGGATTTCAAAGAAATTTGACAATCCCGTTTATTAATAGTAACGACTTGCTTGAAATTTTAAAAAAAATTATTGATGATTTTTCACATACTTTAAAATTACATTTAGGCATTAAAAAATAACCCATTTTAAAAACTGTTCTATAGTTCACTAAAAAATTCGAATGAATTCAACAATAATCTTACTAATCATTCTATCTTACTTTGTGGTATTAATGTTAATATCGCACTTTACTTCAAAAAACACAAGTGATAACTCATTTTATATAGGTGACAGAAAATCACCTTGGCAAATAGTTGCATTTGGCATAATTGGCGCAGTAATTTCCGGGGTGACCTTTGTTTCAATTCCCGGAATGGTTGGCACTAATTATTTCTATTATTTACAATTTGTTTTTAGAAACATCATTGGATACCTTTTTATTACGTATGTTCTTATCCCAATCTACTATGATTTAAAATTGGTTTCAATTTATACCTATTTAGAAACAAGGTTTCGAATTAAAAAATACAAAGTAGAGCTTCAATTTTGAAAATATAATTTTTGTAAAAATTAATAAAACTAAATATGAAAAAAGTCAGAACAGGTCTGGATATATTAGCCAAAGATAGCGAACTTCAAAAAAAATTTAAAGGCAATGTAGCCTTATTATGCCATAATGCCTCTATTGATTCTGAATATACCCATGCCATATTCAAATTTAAAGAAATATTCAATTCAAGATTTATAAAAATATTCGGTCCCCAACATGGGTTTTCCACTGATGTCCAAGACAATATGGTTGAGTCTGACCATTACATACATCCCTATTTTAAAATACCTGTATACTCCCTTTATTCTGAAACACGTATCCCTACTGATGAAATGCTAGAAGGAATAGATCATTTATTTGTTGATTTGCAAGATGTGGGGTGTCGGGTCTATACGTATATTTATACATTAACGCTTCTACTAGAAAAATGCATCAGTAAAGATATTGAAGTTATTGTGCTTGACCGTCCAAATCCAATAAATGGTGTTGATATTGAAGGTAATATTTTAGAACCTGAATTTAAATCATTTGTTGGTCGCCATCCTATTCCAATGAGACATGGAATGACCATAGGAGAAGTTGCTTTAATGCATCAAAGTATATGGGCTAAAGAAAAGGTAAACCTCAAAATAATAAAAATGCTTAATTGGAAGCGAGAAATGTTTTTTGAAGACACCAGGTTACCTTGGTTATTGCCATCACCAAATCTTGCAAGAGCCGAAAGCGCTTGTACTTTCCCTGCAACAGTCTTATTTGAAGGAACTTTATTGAGTGAAGGTCGTGGCACTTCACAACCTTTGGAAATTGTTGGACATCCAAAAATTGAACCTTTTTCATTTTATGAAAATCATTTTTCTAAAGTCGTTAAAAATTCAAAATTAGAAGGTTTCACAACACGTCCAATAACATTTCTTCCAACGTTTCAAAAACACTCTAACAAAGTTTGTGGTGGTATTCAAATACATATTACTAATAAAAAAATATTTAAACCATGGAGAGTAGGTCAACTTGTTCTACGTGAATTTTATCATTATTTAGGAGTTAATTTCGAATGGAAAAATCCCCCATATGAATATAACTATACACAGCTGCCTATTGATCTTATTAATGGCTCAGACAAATTAAGGCATTGGGTAGAGAATAAGGAAGATATTGATATGTTGGATTCTTTTGAAAACTTACACGAATATAAATTACAACTTAACGAAATAAAAATCTATTAATAATCCCTGAATTTTATAAATGAACGCTACACTAATCTTAATTATCATACTGTCTTATTTTGGGGTATTAATGCTCATTTCTCACTTCGCTTCAAAAAACACAAGTGATGAATCTTTCTACACAGGAGACAGAAAATCACCTTGGCAAATAGTTGCGTTTGGAATGATAGGCGCAGTAATTTCCGGCGTTACCTTTGTGTCTATTCCCGGAATGGTTGGCACCAATAATTTCTATTACCTACAATTTGTTTTTGGTAATGTTATAGGATATATATTTATAACCTATGTTCTCATACCTATTTATTATGATTTAAAATTAGTTTCAATTTACACGTATCTTGAAACAAGGTTTGGAATTAAAACTTACAAAACTGGATCATTGTTTTTTTTAATATCACAATCTTTTGGTGCAGCTCTTCGCTTATTATTGGCGGCAAAAATATTACAATATGCCGTTTTTGACGCTTTTAATATCCCATTCTATTTAACTGTTCTTATTATACTGATTCTTATCTGGTTATACACTCACAAGTCTGGTATTAAAACCATAGTTTGGACAGATACACTTCAAACACTATTTTTATTAATGGCAGCAATTGTATCTATTTATATTATAAAAGACTCCTTAAATTTAAGTATTCCAGAAACAATCTCATCAGTTACCAAACATAAATATTTTAAAGTTTTTAATTGGGATTTTAACTCAGGAAGTAACTTTTTTAAACAATTTATTTCGGGAATTTTAATTGCCGTTGCAATGATAGGGTTAGATCAAAATATGATGCAAAAAACCCTAACTTGTAAAAACAAAAAAGAAGCCCAAAACAACATATTAACTTTTAGTTTATTTTTAGCTGTTGCTCAATTTTTATTTTTAGGACTGGGCGTAATGCTCTATTTATATGCTGAAAAATTCGGTATTAAATTAGAAGTTGAAAATGGTAAATTTATTAATACAGATGCTTTATTTCCAATGCTTTCACTAAATCATTTCGGAACACTGGCTGCCATTAGTTTTATTTTAGGAATAACGGCCGCTTCATTTTCAAGTGTAGATTCAGCTTTAACAGCATTAACAACCTCTTTTACCCATGATTTTTTAGACATTCAACATAAAAGTTCAAAAGACAAAAAGCGTTTAAAAAATATGGTATTATTTGGTTTTTCAGCAGTAATATTTTTAATAATTATGCTGTTTTCTGAAAGTAAAGGGGATGTGATTTCTACAATATTTACCGTAGCAGGATATACTTACGGTCCTTTACTGGGACTCTATTTATTTGGAATTTTCACAAAAATAAAAATAATAGATGCCGCTGTTCCATACATCTGCATATTAATGCCAATTCTAACATATTGCTTAAACTATATTTTCATAACCAAATTTTCATTTGATTTAGGTTTTATGAATATCTTGGTAAACGCATTATTAACAATTTTAAGTTTAATTCTTGTAAAAAATAAAAATGAATACTAAACCCATAACCGAGCAAACTTCGAACTATAACAATCTGGAAAAAATGGATACTCTTGAGTTGCTCTCAAATATGAATACAGAAGACAAAACCGTTCCTTTTGCTTTAGAAAAAGCCATACCCTCAATTCAAAAATTAGTGGATGTTATTTACAATAAAATGAGTTTAGGCGGAAGATTATTTTATATTGGCGCAGGAACAAGCGGAAGACTGGGAGTTCTTGACGCATCTGAATGCCCTCCAACTTATGGCGTTTCAGACAATTGGATAATCGGCTTAATTGCTGGAGGAGACTCAGCACTTAGAAAAGCCATTGAAAATGCGGAAGATGACATGAACCTTGCTTGGGAAGATTTATCAAAATTTAACATTACAAATAAAGATGTTGTAATTGGTATTGCCGCTTCTGGAACAACCCCTTACGTTATTGGCGGGCTTCAAAATGCAAAACAACACAATATTGTCACTGGATGTATTGTTTGTAATGAAAAAAGTCCAGTATCATTAGTCGCTGATTATCCCATTGAACTAATTGTAGGACCCGAATTTGTTACAGGAAGCACCAGAATGAAAGCTGGCACTGCCCAAAAACTGGCTTTAAATATGATTTCCACCGCAGTAATGATTAAATTAGGCCGAGTAATAGATAATAAAATGGTAAACATGCAATTGTCTAATAAAAAGTTGGTAAATAGAGGCGTTGAGATGCTAATGGAAGAATTGCATATTGCGGAAGAATTAGCCAATGCCCTTTTAGAAAAACATAAAAGCGTAAAAAAAGTTCTGGATCTTTATAAAAATAAAATTATTTAAAATGAAAATCTCCACTAAATATATTATTGGTGTAATGAGCGGGACTTCATTGGACGGCCTTGATCTGGTTTACGTGAAAATAATCGCTTCGGAAAACTATCGCTTCGAAATATTAAAGTCGGAAACAATTTCCTACAGCAATGAATGGAAACGCACCTTAAAAGAAGGCTTTCATTTATCGGCTGAAAAATTGGTGAAATTAGATGCCGATTATGGCAGCTATTTAGGAAAAACCCTTTTGAATTTCATCAAAAAAAACAGGATTCAAAAACTTGATTTTATTGCTTCTCACGGACATACAATCTTTCACAATCCTAAAAAAAATTACACATTACAAATTGGAAACGGCCCACAAATAACCGCAATTACCGGCATAAAAACCATTTGCAATTTTAGGGTTCAGGATGTTGCTTTGGGCGGACAAGGAGCTCCGCTCGTTCCAATTGGGGATGAATTGTTGTTTTCTGAATATGATTATTGCTTAAATCTTGGCGGTTTTTCAAATATTTCATTCCGCAAAAACCATCAACGAATTGCCTTTGATATTTGTCCGGTAAATATTGTTTTGAATCATTATGTCGCAACATTAAATTTGGAATATGACGATAAAGGCACCATTGCTTCTGCAGGAAATATTGAAAATGATTTATTGTCAGCACTAAATTCTTTGGCTTTTTATAATGATGCAAAACCAAAATCCTTAGGATACGAATTTGTGGTGGAAACCATTTTCCCGATGATTGACAAGCACAACCTCAGCATAAAAGATATTTTAAGAACATTTGTGGAACATATTGCCATACAGATTTCAAAAAAAATAGATTCAAATTCGGAAAAAACAATGCTCGTTTCCGGCGGCGGCGCTTTCAATACTTTTTTGATAGAAAGATTGCAATCGTACACAAAAACACAATTAGTAATTCCTGAAGAAACCATCATCAATTATAAAGAAGCCTTGGTTTTTGTATTGCTTGGCTTTTTAAAAGACGAAGGCAAAAACAATTGTTTAAAAAGTGTCACAGGCGCAATAAAAGATCACAGCAGCGGAGTTATATATAATTTTTAAGTTGAAAAACAAACAAATCAAACTCCCTTTCCTTTGGAAGGGGCTGGGGATAGGAAATCGTAAATCAAAATAATGTCTTTAATCAACATAAATCTGGAAGAACTGTCAAATATCATTGATGGTGAAGTGCATTTTGACAATTTGCATAAAAGCATTTACGCGACCGACGCATCGGTTTACAGGAAAATTCCTTTGGGCGTTGCGTATCCGAAAAACAATGACGATTTAAAAAAAATTATCCGATTCGCCACAAAAAATAACATCACGCTTATACCGAGAACTGCCGGAACTTCTTTGGCCGGACAATGTGTTGGAGACGGACTAATTGTGGATGTTTCCAAATATTTTACGAAGATTCTGGCTTTTGACGAGCATCAAAAGACAGTGACGGTACAACCCGGAATCATAAGAGATGAACTCAATATTTTCTTAAAACCCTACGGATTATTTTTTGGCCCAAACACTTCAACAAGCAACAGATGTATGATTGGCGGTATGGTTGGCAACAATTCATCGGGGACAACTTCCATCAAATATGGCGTTACCCGCGATAAAGTTCTTGAGCTAAAAACCATTTTAAGCGATGGATCTGAAACTATTTTTAAGGAAGTAAGCACAACTGAATTCAACCAAAAAAGAATGGGAAGTGCTTTAGAAAACAGAATTTATCAAACTGTTTTTAACGAACTTTCCAACGAAGAAAATCAACAGGAAATTTTAAAGGAATTTCCAAAAAAGGAAATCCACCGAAGAAATAACGGTTATCCCGTTGATGCGTTGCTGAATTTTGAACTTTTTGGAGGAACAAATAATTTTGTAAACCTCGCGAAATTACTTACGGGAAGCGAAGGCACTTTGGCTTTTACCACTGAAATTACCATTCAGCTAAACGATTTGCCTCCTGCAAAAAATATCATGGTGGTCGCGCATTTTAACAGCATTCAGGAAAGTATGGAAGCGGTGGTTGTCGCTATGAAACACAATTTGTACACCTGTGAATTGATGGATAAAACCGTTTTGGACTGCACCAAAAACAACCGGGAGCAGTTCAAAAACAGGTTTTTTGTGGAAGGCGATCCAAAGGCGCTTTTGATGTTTGAAATCTGCACCGATTCAGATGTTGAATCCAATAAACTGGCTGATGTGTTGATTACAGATTTAAAGGAAAATAACTTTGGTTATGCCTATCCAAAATTGATTGGCAGTGAAATACATCAAGCTGTTGAACTTCGTAAAGCCGGATTGGGATTGCTGGGTAATATTGTGGGCGACGAGAAAGCGGTTGCCTGCATTGAAGACACTGCTGTTGACGTAAATGATTTGCCAAATTACATTGCTGAATTTACGAAAATGATGGCGGAATTCGGACAAGATGCCGTTTATTATGCTCACGCCGGCGCAGGTGAAATACACTTAAGGCCTATTTTAAATTTAAAAAAGAAAGAAGATGTTGTTTTATTTAGGGAAATAACCACAAAAACAGCAAAGCTGGTCAAAAAACATGGAGGTTCGTTTAGTGGTGAACACGGCGATGGCATTGTTCGCGCTGAGTTTATTCCGTTAATGATTGGAGAAAAAAATTATGAACTCCTAAAACGCATCAAACACACTTTCGATCCCAACAATATTTTTAACAAAGGAAAAATTACAGATCCTTTCCCGATGGATGAAAGTTTGCGCTATGAAATTGACCGTTCAGCCCCAGAAATTGAAACCATATTGGATTTTTCGGACAGTTTGGGAATTCTTCGAGCAACAGAAAAATGCAATGGTTCCGGAGATTGCAGAAAATTGCCTTCCGCAGGAGGAACGATGTGTCCGAGTTATCGCGCAACAAGAAATGAAAAAGACACTACCCGCGCTCGTGCCAATGCATTGCGTGAATTTCTGACAAATTCAACAAAAGAAAATAAATTTAACCATAAAGAATTATATGACGTTTTCGATTTGTGTTTGAGCTGTAAAGCCTGTGCCAGCGAATGTCCGAGCAATGTGGATGTCGCAGCCTTAAAAGCAGAATTTTTATACCAATATTACAAAGAAAATAAAGTTCCTTTCAGAACCAAATTATTTGCGAATAACGTAAAATATAACAAACTTGGCAGCCTCGCTCCCACTTTAACCAACCTGGTTTTAAACACCAAACTCGCCAAAAAACTCATCGGAATTGCCACTGAGAGAAGCATTCCAAAATTGGCAACAACCACCGTTTTTAAATGGCATCAAAAAAATAAAATCAGATTGTTAAATCAACCCAATAAATTTGGGGAAATCTATCTTTTTGTGGATGAATTCACCAATTATTATGATGCCAATATTGGAGTTGACACGATTGAATTACTGACGAAACTTGGTTACAAAGTAAACATCACCAAACACGAAGAAAGCGGGCGCGGCTTTATTTCAAAAGGTTTTTTGGATGAGGCAAAAGTAAAAGCGAATTTTAACGTGAACTTTTTTAAAGAATTGATTACAAAAGAAACGCCGTTGGTAGGCATTGAACCTTCCGCCATTTTAACTTTCAGGGATGAGTATTTAAGATTGGCCGATGACAAAACGACTGCAAAAAATATTTCGGAAAACACCTTTACCATTGAAGAATTCATCAAAAAGGAATTTGAAAAAAATAAGATTACTTCCCAAAGTTTTACCACAAAAAATAAAACCCTGAAAATCCACGGCCACTGTCAGCAAAAATCGTTGAGCAGCACAGAACCAACTTTCAAAATGCTTACAATTCCAAAAAATTATACAGTTACTATCATAAATTCGGGTTGTTGCGGTATGGCTGGTTCTTTTGGATATGAAAAAGAGCATTATAATTTGAGTATGCAAGTTGGAGAAGATACTTTGTTTCCAAAAATCAGAAATACTGAAAAAAATACCATTATTGCAGCCGCAGGAACGAGTTGCAGACATCAAATAATGGATGGCACCAACAGAATTTCCAAACATCCAATCACTATTTTAAGAGAAGCCCTAATATAAAATGAATTTAATCATAAGGACCTACAAACTTCAATTAAAACATCCTTTTACCATTTCAAGAGGCACCAGGACTGAAATTCCTTCACTTATTGTGGAACTTCAGGAAAACGGAATTTCCGGTTTTGGGGAAGCGACTGAAAATCCTTTTTATAACACATCAATAAAAGAATTTGAAAATGAATTGAATCAAAAAAAGGAATTTATCGAATTGGCTACTACCAAAATGCCAGAAGAATATTGGGATTATTTGTATCCATATTTCAAAGACAATATGTTTTTGTTGTGCGCTTTGGATGAGGCTTATACAGATTTATATACGCGTAAAAAAGGACTTAAATTATATGAATACTGGGATTTAGACCTAAATAATCTACCGCAATCAAATTATACCATTGGCATTGATTCCATAGAAAATATGGTGGCAAAAATGAAAGAAATGCCTTGGCCAATTTACAAAATCAAACTAGGCACAAAAAGCGATCTGGAAATTGTGACCGAATTAAGAAGACATACAGATGCAGTTTTTAGAATAGATGCAAATTGCGGGTGGAACGTTAATGAAACCATCAAAAACTCCATAGAATTACAAAAACTAGGCGTGGAATTTATAGAACAGCCACTTGCGCCCTCCAATTGGAAAGGCGCTAAAATAGTGTTTGACAATTCCTATCTGCCCATAATTGCCGATGAAAGTTGCCTTACTGAAAGTGATATAGAAAAATGTCACAATCATTTTCACGGCATCAACATAAAATTGATGAAATGCGGCGGATTGCAACCCGCCAAAAGAATGATTTCTAGAGCAAAAAACTTAGGCTTAAAAACAATGGTTGGCTGTATGACTGAATCTTCTGTAGGAATTTCTGCCATTGCCCACTTAACGCCAATGCTTGATTATGTTGATATGGACGGTGCATTATTATTGAAAAATGATGTGGCTTCAGGCGTAAAATTAGAAAACGGAACCATTGTATTTTCCAATTTAAACGGAATTGGTGCAGAATTAAACAAATAAAAACTCATTAAAAAATGAAAAAAATATTTATTGCGAGTATCTTCCTATTTATTGCTGCCAGCTACGGCCAGCAAATTGATCCGTTATTGACATCCGATTTTAAGAATCAAGAAAAATGGGTTGACAGCATAATGGACAAACTGACGTTGAAACAAAAAATAGGCCAATTATTTATGATTCAGGCTTATTCAAATAAAGATGAAAAACACACCAAGGAAATTAAAAAATCAATCAAAAAAAATAAAGTTGGCGGACTAATTTTTATGCAGGGAACACATGAAAAACAGGCTGAGCTAACAAATGAATTTCAAACAACTTCGAAAATTCCTTTATTGATTGGTATCGATGGGGAATGGGGTTTAAATATGCGGTTAAAAAACGCTTTTCGTTATCCTTGGAATATGACCTTGGGAGCTGTCCAAAACAATGAATTAATAGAACAATTTGGAGAACAATTAGGAAAACAATGCAAAAGAATAGGAATTAACATCAACTTTGCCCCAGTTGTTGATATCAACACAAATCCCGAAAATCCAATAATAGGAAATCGTTCATTTGGAGAGAATAAAAACAATGTAACTGAAAAAGCTTCGGCTTTTATCAAAGGAATGCAACGTGAGAACGTTTTAGCAAATGCAAAACATTTTCCCGGTCACGGAGATACTTCAACAGATTCACATAAAACACTCCCCTTTTTAGATTTCGACTTTAATCGATTGGATTCAATTGAGTTATATCCTTACAAACAATTATTCAAAACCAATTTATCAAGTGTGATGATTGCGCATTTAAATGTTCCTTCATTAGAACCAGAAAAAGGAATGCCAACTTCAATCTCATACAAAGTGGTAACTGAACTTTTAAAAGAAAAAATGGGTTTTAATGGATTGGTTTTTACCGATGCATTAAATATGAAAGGCGCCGCCAATTTCGCAAAACCTGGCGATATAGATTTGGCTGCATTTATTGCAGGAAACGACATGTTACTGATTCCTGAAGACATAAAAGTTGCAGTAAAAAAAATAAAAAATGCCATCAGTAAACATAAAATTAGCAAAGAGCGATTAAATACTTCCGTTAAAAAAATATTAAAAGCCAAATATTGGGCTGGTTTAAATCATTATATTCCCATTAAAGAAAGTGGAATACAAGATGATATTATTACTGTAAAGGACAAATTATTATTTAGAACTTTAATGAAAGAAGCCATTACGATTGTTAAAAATAATAACGATATACTGCCTATTAAAGAGCTAGTAAATAATAAAATAGCTTATGTAAAATTTGGTGATTCAGATAATTTATATTTCACAAATACATTAAAAAAATATACAGAAATTGATATTGTTGAAGATGAGAGTTTATCTGATTTAATTGAGAAATTAAAATTATATGACACTGTTATTATAGGTTACCATAAATCAAATGAAACACCTTGGAAAAGTTTTAAAATGTCCCCCGAGGAGCTTGTCTGGCTTCAGGAAATTGCTAAAAACCATAAAGTAATTTTAGATGTTTTTGCGAGTCCATATACCCTTTTAGATATTGCTAATTTTAATAATATTGATGCTATTTTAGTTTCCTATCAAAATAGTTCCGAATCTCAAGAAATTTCAGCCCAAATCATTTTTGGAGCAATAGAAGCTAAAGGAAAATTGCCCGTTTCCATTAAAAAAATATTTACTGAAGGTACAGGAATAAACACAACAAATTTAATGAGACTCTCCTATTCAATTCCTGAAGAAGTTGGCATGAGCGGTAAGTTGCTTGAAAAGATAGATTCTGTTACCAAAATAGTTGTAGATTCATTAATGGCTCCTGGTGGTCAAGTTTTAGTTGCTCGATATGGAAAAGTAATTTATCATAAAAGCTTTGGATATCAAACTTATGATAAAAAACAAGCGGTAAAATTAACTGATTTATACGATTTGGCTTCCGTAACAAAAATATTAGGCGGTTTACCGATGATTATGAAAAGTGAAGAAGCTGGTTTGCTAAATTTAAATGAAACACTGGGAGAACTTCTACCATTTTTAAAAGGTTCAAATAAAGATTCCGTTACCATTAAAGAAGCATTGTCTCACGTTGCTAAAATAAAGCCCTGGATCCCTTATTATTTAGAAACAATAGACAGTATTTCTAAAAAACCGTTTCCAAATTTATACAGAACTAAAAAAAGTGAAGGATTCTCAATTAAAATCACTGAAAATTTATATCTAATAGATTCTTACACAGATACTATTTATAAAAGAATTGCTGAAGTACCACAATTAAAAGAAGAAGGTTATATGTACAGTGGTTTGCTTTTTTACTTGTTCAAAAAATACTTGAAAGACACATTTCATAAAGAAATGGATGAATTAAACAATGAAAATTTTTATAAACCATTAGGAGCAACAACACTCGGCTACAATCCATTAAATAAATTCAATACATCTGAAATTGCACCAACAGAAGTAGATGATTATTATAGACAACAAACATTACAAGGAGATGTTCATGATATGGGTGCCGCAATGATGAATGGGGTTAGCGGAAATGCAGGTTTATTTTCAAACTCTAACGACATGGCTAAAATGATGCAGATGTATTTACAAGGTGGCTATTATGGTGGAAAAAGATATTTAGGAGCAAAGACAATCGACAAATTTAACCATAGATATTATGAAAATGACAGCATTAGAAGAGGACTTGGTTTTGATAAACCAGCCTTTGATCCTAAAATAAGTGCCGCAAGCAAATATGCTTCATCAAATAGCTTTGGGCATAGCGGATTTACGGGAACCTACACCTGGGCTGACCCAGCTAATGGAATTCTATATGTATTTTTATCAAACAGAGTATTTCCAACTATGAGCAATAATAAACTTGGAGATAAAAATATTAGAACAGAAATTCATAACTTAATATATGAAGCAATTATTGAAAAATAATTATTACAAAAAAGAATAGATGTTACAAATGATATATTGAAGTCATCTTGACTTTTTTT
>DPCK01000135.1 GCA_003516285.1 Lutibacter sp.
TAATTGGTGTTTTAGAAATTGACGCGAAAAATGTTCCGAAAGATAAATATGCACGTATTCACATTAATGGTGTGCCTCAAACTTATGAAGTTGGCACCAGGCAGCGCAAAGAGTTTAATTCTCCTGTGGATGCGCTTTTCAGGCCGATTGATTATGTGTACAATATGTTCGGAAAAAGTCCGAATCAGTTAAAAAAACTAAAGAAATTAAAAGACGATGACAACCTAAGAAATATGTTAGAAGCCAAGTTTAACCGGGAATTGTTGATGGAATATTTAGGAATGACTGCCGTAGAACTGAATGAATTGTTAAATGAATGTAACTACTCCGATTATTTTATAAAATCTGCCAGCGATTTGCAACTTATTGAAGCGGTTTTGCTTTGTTATGAAAACCACAAAGCCATTAAAAAAGGAAGCACAATTAAGGAAAAATAGCTCCCTAACCTCAATAAAAGTTAAAAGTTATACGTCAAGAAAACTTGAAACTCGGAACTAGAGATTCTACAATTTTCAACATAGCTGAGTCTAAACACAACAGTTAAACAAATTATCAGTTTTTATTCCGCAACCAACTCATCCAATAAGTTTCTGATTTTTTTGCTGTTCCAATCGGCAGAACCGGTTTTGGCGATTAGAATATTTCCTTCTTTATCAATTAAATAAGTGGCCGGAATGCTATTGGTTTTGGTAAAACTATTTGGCGGAGCGCTCACCGCATTATACACAGGCAAATCATATTCGTTTTTATTAAAAAATCCCTCAACAATTGGCCAATCTTCATTGGTGACAAACACAAAAGCGACTTTATCCTTATAATCGACATATAATTTTTGAATCATTGGCATTTCTGCGCGACAAGGCGGACACCAGGTAGCCCAAAAGTTTACAAAAATAACTTTATCCTCTAGTTCATTAAAATTGATGCTTTCTGTATTCAATCCCTTTAAATCCCAATCATAAGAACTTAATTTTTCACTTTTTTCCACTTCTTTTACGGAAGGCGAAAAAGCAATCTGGCGCATAAACCATTCTCTTGAAGGCGGATACAATAATACCGCAATGGCAATGACGAAAACAATGTTTGAAATGGATTTTTTATTTAGTTTGAAATTCATAAATTTTTATTTTATGGTTAGTAGGAATATTTACAATTACCTTACGCCCCAACATAAAGAAAACCTTTGAATTTCAAAGGTTTTTTTATGTTAAAATTGTAACTGACCTATTATTAATCGGTTACTTTTTTAATTTTCCCAATATTTCAGCAACTTTTTCGCCAATTTTAGCAGGAGATTCCACCACGTGAATACCGTTTTCTCTTAAAATTTCCATTTTAGCTTGGGCAGTATCATCTTTTCCTCCAACAATAGCGCCTGCGTGACCCATTGTTCTACCTTTTGGGGCAGTTTGACCTGCAATAAAGCCAACCACCGGTTTTTTATTTCCATTTTCTTTTATCCAACGCGCTGCTTCAGCTTCTAACTGGCCTCCTATTTCGCCAATCATTACAATGATTTCGGTTTCAGGGTCATTCATTAGCAATTCAACTGCTTCTTTTGTGGTAGTTCCAATAATTGGATCTCCACCAATACCAATGGCAGTAGTAATTCCATAACCTTTTTTCACCACTTGATCGGCAGCTTCATAAGTCAATGTTCCCGATTTTGAAACAATACCCACATTTCCTTTTTTGAAAATAAAACCTGGCATAATGCCAACTTTTGCTTCGCCTGGCGTAATAACACCCGGACAATTTGGACCAACCAATCGGCAATCTTTATCATCAATATAAGCTTTCACTTTTACCATATCGGCAACCGGGATTCCTTCCGTAATGCAAATAATTACTTTAATTCCTGCGGCAGCGGCTTCCATAATGGCGTCGGCGGCAAATGCCGGCGGCACAAAAATGATTGAAGTATCAGCTTTTACCTGATCAACTGCATCTTGTACGGTGTTAAAAACAGGTTTGTCTAAATGAGAAGTTCCTCCTTTACCGGGAGTTACGCCACCAACAACATTTGTTCCATATTCGATCATTTGGGTTGCGTGAAAAGTGCCTTCACTTCCAGTAAATCCCTGTACAATTATTTTTGAATCTTTATTGACTAAAACGCTCATTGAAGTATATTTTGAATTTAAGTATTTTTTTGTGTTACAAAAGTAATTTTTTCTGCATTGAGAACAGGAGATTTTATTACTTTTTTTGGTTTTTTATCATTTGTTTTATTTCGGCCATTTCTTTCAATTTCATTCTTGATTCCTCTACCGGTGTGCCAAAATAACTGATACCTCCTTTTATGGATTTTGTGACGCCTGTTTGTCCTAGAACAACAGCGCCTTCACCAATGGTAATGCCGCTGGTTGTGCCCACTTGTCCCCATAAAGTGACATTGTTTTCAATGATTACGCAACCTGCAATACCGGTTTGTGAAGCAATCAAGCAATTTTCACCAATCACCGTATCGTGTCCGACCTGAACCTGATTGTCTATTTTCGTGCCTTTTTTAATGGTTGTGTTTGCAGAAACGCCTCTGTCAATGGTACAAAGTGCGCCTATATCAACATTGTCTTCAATCAGTACGCTTCCTCCGGAAATCAATTTATCATAACCGGTTGGTCGTTTTTTATAATAAAAAGCGTCGGCGCCCAAAACCGTTCCGGCGTGGATGGTGACATTGTTCCCCAAAATACAGTTATCGTAAATGGATACATTTGGATGAATAAGGCAATTTTCGCCAATTTTAACATTATTTCCAATAAACACATTTGGCTGAATAATGGTATTTTTACCAATAATCGCCGATTCGGAAATTGATGCATTAACCACCTTAAACGGGTTAAAATATTTGGTCAGTTTGTTGAAATCTCTAAAAGGATCTTCTGAAATAAGCAATGCTTTTCCTTCCGGACATTCAACTTCTTTGTTGATTAAAATTACGGTTGCTTTAGAGTGAAGCGCTTTATCGTAATATTTGGGATGATCAACAAATACGATATCGCCTTCTTCAACAACGTGGATTTCATTAAAACCTGAAATTGGAAAATCGGAAGGCCCAACAAATTTTGCCTCAATAATATCCGCAATTTCTTTCAACTTATATTTACGGGGAAGTTTCATCTGTTTAAATTTTATTTTTCAGCGGTAACAGATGCTGTTCGCCATTAATCATTCCTTTATTTATTAAAATCTGTAATGCTCGTTTCATTTGTTTATTCTTTAACGCGTTCTAAATAAGCTCCTTTTGCGGTATCCACTTTAATTTTATCGCCTTCATTGATAAACAAAGGCACATTAATTGTAGCGCCAGTTTCAACAGTTGCCGGTTTGGTTGCATTTGTTGCTGTGTTGCCTTTTACGCCTTGTTCTGTGTGCGTTACTTCTAAAACTACACTTTGAGGCATATCAACAGACAATGGTAAATTGTCTTCAGTATTGATAATAATGGTTACAATTTCGCCTTCTTTTAACAATTCAGGGGCATCCAATATATTTTTTAGCAAAGTGATTTGGTTATAATCTTCCGTATTCATAAAATGAAATGAATCTCCTTCAGGGTATAAAAATTGAAATTTTTGGGTTTCAACTCTGATATCCTCAATTTTTCTTCCAGCCGGAAATGTGTTGTCCAAAACCTTCCCAGATGATAAACTTTTTAATTTTGTTCGCACAAAGGCCGGACCTTTTCCCGGTTTTACGTGTAAAAATTCAATTACTTTAAAAATGTCATTATTGTATCTAATACACAATCCGTTTCTAATATCCGATGTTGTTGCCATTTATTTTATTTCGTTTAATTGTTTAACTGAACCATACAAACAAGCTCAGAGTGAATTTTTTAACTTTATTTTTTTTGTTGTTAATTTGATTTTGTATTCTCTTTAAACTATTTAGCATTCTACTTTTAAAGTCCAACGCGCCAACTGGCCCTATCGCTAAAAATGTTCACTGAACATTTTATTAACTGCCAACGCGCCGGCCGGCTCGTTCGCTAAAAACAGCTACCAGCTGTTTTCTTTACGCTCCGTCCCCCTTCGGGGGTTAGGGGGCCTAACTTCCCGTATATCCTTTCATAATTCCTCTTTGGGAATTTTTAATGAAAAGTATAATTTGGTCTCTTTCTTTGGTTGCTTCCATTTCGGCTTCAATTTTTTCCAAAGCTTGCGTGGTATTGTAATTTTTTTGGTAAAGGATTCTATAAATATCTTGGATTTCTCTAATTTTTTCCGTTGCAAATCCTCTTCTTCTTAATCCTATGGAATTAATCCCAATATAAGATAATGGCTCTTTTCCTGCTTTGGAAAATGGAGGAACATCTTTTCGCACCAAAGAACCACCAGAAACCATAGAATGTTCTCCAATATGTATAAATTGATGCACAGCCACCAAGCCGCTTAAAATGGCATAATCGCCAATCGTTACGTGCCCGGCAATAATAGAACCATTTGCCAAAATACAATTGTTGCCAATAATGCAATCGTGTGCAATATGCGTAGTCGCCATAATCAAACAATTGTCGCCTATTTTTGTATGCCCGAGTGCCTTTGTGCCTCTATTTACGGTGACACATTCTCTAATTGTGGTGTTATCACCAATAATGGCCAATGAATCTTCTCCCTCAAATTTTAAATCCTGTGGAATTGCGGAAATAACGGCACCCGGAAAAATTCTGCAATTTTTGCCAATTCTGGCGCCTTCCATAATGGTCACATTAGATCCAATCCAAGTTCCTGATCCTATTATAACATTGTTGTGAATGGTAGTAAAAGGCTCAACAACTACATTGGTTGCAATTTTTGCCTGCGGATGTATGTATGCTAAAGGTTGATTCATTATTCTGTTGGTTTTCTGGCAATTTGTGCCATTAATACTGCCTCTACCACAAGTTTGCCATTTGCATAACCATAAGATTGCATATGGCAAATTCCCCTTCTTATTGGAGAAATTAATTCGGCACTAAAAATTAAAGTGTCTCCGGGCAACACTTTTTGTTTGAACTTTACATTGTCCATTTTCATAAAATAGGTCAAGTAGTTTTCAGGATCTGGAACGGTGCTTAAAACCAAAACGCCGCCGCATTGTGCCATCGCTTCAACTTGTAAAACACCCGGCATTACTGGTGCTCCAGGAAAATGTCCAACAAAAAAAGATTCGTTCATAGTAACATTCTTCATTCCAACTACATGCCTGTCCGATAATTCCAGAATTCTGTCTATCAATAAAAAAGGAGGTCTGTGAGGAAGAATACTCATAATTTTATGAATATCCATTAATGGCGGCTGATTTAAATCGAATTTCGGAACACAATTCCGTTTTTCTTGTTTAATAATTTTCTGAAGTTTTTTTGCAAAAACAGTATTCACCAAATGTCCTGGTTTATTGGCAATTACTTTTCCCCTGATTCTGCATCCAACTAAGGCCAAATCTCCAATTACATCCAACAATTTATGCCGCGCCGCTTCATTTGCCCAGCGCAATGTCAGGTTGTCCAATATCCCGTTTGGTTTAACAGATAATTTTTCTTTATTGAAAGCTTTTTTAAGCTTATCCATTGTTTCGTCAGATATTTCTTTATCCACATACACAATGGCATTGTTTAAATCGCCGCCTTTAATTAAATTATTGTCCAATAAAGTTTCCAATTCGTGAAGAAAACTGAAAGTTCTGGCATTCGCTATTTCAGTTTTAAATTCTGATAGGGCGTTCATTGTGGCGTTTTGTGTTCCTAAAACTTTGGTCCCAAAATCGACCATCGCCGTTATTTGGTAATTGTCGCAAGGCATTAAAATGATTTCACTGCCCGTTTCTTCATCTTTATATGAAATGATTTCTTTAACAATAAATTCATCTCTTTCCGCATCTTGTTCCTCAATTTCGGCTTTTTCAAGCGCTTCCACAAAATGTTTGGACGATCCGTCCATAATTGGAGGTTCGGGCGCATTGATTTCAATAATAATATTGTCAATGTCTAATGCAACAACCGCAGCCAAAACGTGTTCAGAAGTATTTACAAAAACGCCATGTTTTTCAAGATTTGTGCCTCTTTGCGTATTTATCACATATTCTGCGCTTGCCTCAATAACGGGCTCTCCTTCCAAATCCTTTCTCACAAAAACATAGCCTTGATTTATGGGCGCAGGCTTAAAAGTTAAGGTCACTTTATTGCCTGTATGCAAGCCAACACCCGAAAGTGTTACTGCTTTTTTGATTGTTTTTTGTTTATTCCTCATTTTTTCTCTTTTAATGCTTTAATATCTTTTTCCAATGCATTTATCGTTGCTGCCAATTCAGGTAATTTTTTAAAATATACATACGATTTATTAAAATCAGAATAACCCATTGCAGGCGATCCTTGTATTATTTCATCATCTTTAACATTTCTTCCTACGCCCGATTGTGCTTGTATTTTTACATTATTTCCAATGGTAATATGCCCAACAATACCCACTTGTCCGCCAATCATACAATTTTCGCCAATTTTTGTTGAACCCGCCACACCAGTTTGGGCAGCAATAACAGTGTTTTCACCAATTTCAACATTGTGTGCTATCTGAATTTGGTTGTCCAATTTAACGCCTTTTCTTATAATTGTGGAGCCCAATGTTGCTCTGTCAATAGTTGTAGCGGCTCCAATATCTACATTGTCTTCAATAACAACATTTCCAATCTGAGGTATTTTACTGAAAATTCCTTCAGCACTTGGCGCAAATCCAAATCCGTCCGAACCTAAAATTACCCCGGCGTGCAAAGTGCAATTTGCGCCAACAATGGTTTCTGAATATATTTTTGAACCCGCGTGAATAATGGTGTTGTCCCCTATTTTAACATTATCTCCAACATAAACATTTGGGTAAATTTTTGCATTATCGCCAATGGAAACATTTGAGCTTATATAGGAAAAAGCACCTAAATATAAATTTTTGCCAATAATTGCTGATTCACTGATGTAGGATGGCGTTTCTATTCCCGATTTCTCCGACTTTACTTTGGCATAAAACTCTAACAAAGTTGAAAATGCCTGATAAGCATCCGCAACTTTTATAAGGGTGGTTTTAACTTCTTTTTCAAGCAAAAAATCTCTATTCACAATCACTACGGAAGCTTTTGTAGAATAAATATAAGGGGTATATTTTGGATTTGACAGAAATGTTAGTGATCCATCTTCTCCTTCTTCTATTTTGGATAGGCTAAATACTTCGACATTTTTATTACCGAAGATTTCTCCATCTAGAATTTCTGCTATTTGAATTGCTGTAAATTTCATCTTATGCAAAAGTAAAAAAAAACTTCAACTCTACCTATTTCTTTGGATAGCAGATGTAGTACTTATAAACGGGATTCGACAATGCCTGGATATTTAAATGGTCAGATGCCTCAGTAACATCTTTTAAGGTTCCATTTTTATAAATTATTTGGATGTTATTTTTTGTTGAATCGTAAGCCTGGTTGCAAATTTCTCCGTGAAAAACAAAATAATCCAGTTCTGTGTCGCTATAATGAAACTTTTCTTTAACCTTTTGTTTTATTGCTAACATTTGGCTATCCGTAAATGGCTCATTTTGAAGCACAACTTTTGGTAAACTTCTGTTGATTAAACTTTTAGATAATTTTGAAAGTACCTTATCATCAAACGAAATCCATTCTTTTATGGCGGTCAAAATATCATAATCATCCAATTTTGAAAATGTTTTTAAATTCTCAGCATTAAAATTATCTTCGTTAATGGGTTGTTTTAAAAAGATGGACAATGTTTTTGTTGCCGGCAATTCTATGCCCAATAATGAAAGTTCTTTGGCTCGTTTTAATATTTTTTCCAATAATTTTTCTGCCACAAGTGCGGTTTTATGCAAATAAACCTGCCAATACATAATTCTGCGGGAAACAATAAAACTTTCCACACTGTAAATACCCTTTTCTTCCACCACCAGATTGTCATTATTTACGTCGAGCATCTTTATTAATCGTTCCGAATTTATGGTTCCTTCAGCAACTCCGGTATAAAAACTGTCCCGTTTTAAATAATCCAACCTGTCCATATCTAACTGGCTGGAGATAAGTTGGTGCAAGAATTTACGGTGATAATTTCCCTTAAATATTTCAATTGCCAAGGTAAGTTGCCCTTTAAACTCAACATTTAAAGCTTCCATAAATAATAAGGAGATATTTTCGTGCGAAATACCTTTTATAAATTGCCCCTCTAAAGCGTGTGAAAATGGTCCGTGGCCAATATCGTGCAACAAAATGGCAACGTAAACGGCCGTTGCTTCTTCTTCTGAAATTTGGACGCCTTTAAATTTCAGGATTCTGATAGCTTTTTGCATCAAATGAACACTTCCTATGGCGTGGTGAAATCGTGTGTGGTGTGCGCCCGGATAAACCAAGTACGACAAACCCATTTGAGAAATTCTCCGCAATCTTTGAAAATACGGATGTTCAATCAAATTATAAATTAAAATATTCGGAATCGTAATAAAACCGTAAATTGGGTCGTTTAATATTTTTAGTTTGTGCGTTTTTTTCTCGTTCAAAATAGTAATTTTTAATAATGATTAATGCAAAGATAACAATATGGGTAATATAAACATTTTATGGGTTGATGATGAAATAGATCTTTTGAAGCCGCACATTCTATTTTTAGAGAAAAAAGGTTATGCCGTTTCCACATCCAATAACGGCGCAGACGCCATTGATATGTGCGAAGAGAACAATTACGACATTGTTTTTTTAGACGAGCATATGCCTGGTTTAAGCGGATTGGAAACGTTGAGCCAAATAAAAAGCAANNGAATTCAGAAAAATAGCGATGGATTTGGCGATGGTAAATTCTTATGAAGAATGGATTGATATTTATAAAAAACTGGTTTATTGGGAATTGGAACTCGAAAATATCAGCGACACAGGAATGATTGAGATCTTGGAAAGTCAAAAACAAGAAGCAAATTCGCTGTTTTTTAAATTTATTAAGAAAAATTATAAAGACTGGGTTCAGGATCAAGATGCGCCCATTATGTCAAATACCTTATTTAAAAAAGTGATACTTCCTGAAGTCAGCACTTCAAAAGGAACTTTATTGGTGGTGATCGATAATTTGCGTTATGACCAGTTTAATATTTTAGAGCAAACCATCAATAAATATTACAAAAAACAAGATGAAATTGCCTTTTACAGCATCTTGCCAACGGCGACACAATATGCCAGAAATGCTATTTTTTCAGGCTTAATGCCTTTGGAAATGGAAAAACAATATCCTGAATATTGGCGAAATGATGTGGAAGAAGGTGGTAAAAATTTATATGAAGAAGAATTTTTAACAGCACAATTAAAACGGCTGCGACAAAATATCAAGCTTGCGTTTTACAAAATAACCAATCTGAAATCAGGAAAACAATTGGTTGAAAATTTCAATACCGTAAAGGAAAACGATTTAACGGTTATTGTCTATAATTTTGTTGATATGCTTTCGCATTCAAAAACTGAAATGGAAGTTATTAAAGAATTGGCCAGTGATGATAAGGCTTACAGATCGTTAACCAACAGTTGGTTTTTAAATTCACCTTTATTGGAAATTATCCAAAAAGCCCAAAATTTAGGGTTGAAATTGATTGTCACCACAGATCACGGCACCATCAATTCAAAGGTTCCATCAAAAGTGATTGGCGATAAAAATATAAGCTCCAATTTGCGCTATAAAACAGGAAGAAGTTTGTCCTACGAAGAAAAAGATGTTTATGCAGTTAAAGATCCTAAGGAAATTTTATTGCCTTCAATCTCTATAAACAGCGCCTTTATTTTTGCCAAAGAAGATTTGTTTTTTGCCTACCCCAATAATTACAACCATTTTGTGAATTATTTTAAAAACACCTATCAGCACGGTGGAATTTCTTTGCAGGAAATGATCATTCCTTGTGCTATATTTGTACCGAAAGCCCCCTAACCCCCGAAGGGGGACGGAGCGTAAAGAAAACTGCTGGTAGCTGTTTTTAGCGAACGAGCCGGCCGGCGCGTTGGCAGTTAATAAAATGTTCAGTGAACATTTTTAGCGATAGGGCCAGCTGGCGTGACGGGTTTGAAAAGTTGAAGGTAAAAAAATTAAATTGAAGTTTATAAAAACCATTGTGAATGATTAAAAATTACGCATTAGAAGAATTGCCTGCAATTGCGAAAGAGGTCATAAAATCGGCAAAAAATAAAGTGTTGCTTTTTTATGGTGAAATGGGCGTGGGAAAAACCACATTGATTAAGGAAATTGTAAAGCAATTAGAGAGCTCAGATACAGTAAGTTCCCCCACTTTTTCGTTGGTGAATGAATACCATACTGTGAATGGAGAAAAAGTGTATCATTTTGATTTTTACAGAATTAATAATGAATATGAAGCTTTAGACATTGGCGTTGAAGAATATTTTTACAGCGATTGCTGGTGTTTAATAGAATGGCCTGAAAAAGTAAAAAATTTAGTACCTTTAAACTCGGTAATGATTAAAATCACCGCAAACAAGGATCAATTACGAACTATAGAACTTATAAATAATGGGTAAAAATATTTCTTCACCTTTTAGCACGGCTGAGTTAATTCCTCAATCAGAAACTTTAGAAATCACCAAAAGGAAAAGCGAACTTTTAATTGGAATTCCTAAAGAAACCCATTATCAGGAAAAAAGAGTTTGCTTAACTCCTGATGCAGTTGCCGCACTGACTTCCCAAGGCCATAAATTTGTGATTGAATCTGGTGCCGGCGAAGGATCAAACTATTCTGACAAGGAATATTCTGAAGCCGGCGCAAAAATATCTTACGATGTTAAAGAGGTGTTTGGTTGTCATATGATTTTGAAAGTTGAACCAGCTTCTTTAGAGGAAATCAAATTAATTAATCCGCAAAGCATTCTTTTTTCCGCGTTGCAATTAAAAACCCAGACAAAAAAATATTTTGAAGCTTTGGCAAGTAAACGCATAACTGCAATTGCATTTGATTTTATCAGGGATGATCAGGGTGAATTTTCCATTGTCAAATCGCTTAGTGAAATTGCGGGAACGGCTTCCATATTAATTGCCGGTGAAATAATGAGCAGCAACAACAATGAAGGTCACGGATTGCTGTTTGGAAATATTGGCGGTGTTCCGCCTACCGAAGTTGTGATTTTGGGAACTGGCACTGTTAGCGAATTTGCAGCGCGTTCCGCAATCGGATTAGGCGCCAGCATAAAAGTATTCGACAATTCTATCACCAAATTACGAAACTTACAACACCGTTTGGGGCATCCAATTTACACTTCAACCATACAGCCAAAAACATTGCTAAAAGCATTAATGCGTTGTGATGTCGCCATTGGTGCCGTCAGAGGAAAATTACGGTCTCCCATTTTAGTTACGGAAGAAATGGTGATGCGAATGAAAAATGGTGCCGTAATTATTGATGTTAGCATTGATTGCGGCGGAAATTTTGAAACTTCTGAATTAACCACACACAAAAAACCAACTTTTCAAAAACACGGCGTTATCCATTATGGTGTTCCCAATATTCCTTCCCGATATTCCAGAACTGCCTCAGTTTCAATAAGCAATAACTTTACGCCGTATTTAATGAATATTGCTGAAGAAGGCGGATTTGAAAATGCAGCCCGTTTCGACAAAAGTTTGCAAAAAGGGATGTACTTTTACCACGGAATTTTAACCCATAAAACAGTGGCAGATTGGTTTAACTTGCCTTTTAGAGATATCAATTTATTGTTTTTATAATATGACTTTTAAACAACGTTTACCTTATTTTTTAGTGGGTTTAACTTTAGGGATTATTGCCGTTTTTTTTGTTTTTGATAAAAAAGAAGCCACTTTCGATTATGGCCCGAANNTGGATACCTGCATTCAATACAACATTAAAGGTCGAAGAGATTTGAAAAATATCACTTTAACGGTTAAAAATTGTGATTCAATGGCGTTTATTGAAAAAGTTATGATTGAGTAACAATTTTTGAATAATAATTTTCTTTAATTTTTTTGATGCTTTTGATGGATTTCTCCATCCATTCCTGATATTTTTCGTCTTTTTCATTTTCTGTCAGTTCCCAATTCACGTCAGATTTCTTAAGTTTTTCGGTCAGGTTTTGAAGAATGATGGCGGCTGCTACAGAAATGTTCAGACTTTCAGTAAAACCAACCATCGGTATTTTTAAAAATCCGTCGGCATTGTCCATCACATCTTTTGAAAGTCCGGCCTTCTCTACCCCAAAAAAGAAGGCCGATTTTTCGGTAATGTCAAAATCCTGCAACAAACAAGAATCATTGTGAGGTGTTGTCGCAATTATTTTATAGCCTTTTGAGCGTAAATCGGCAATACAATCTAACGTATTGTTGCTGTCATTTCTTCTGTATACAGAAAAATCCAACCATTTTTGAGCGCCTTTGGCAATATGGTTTGAAGCATAAAACTTGTATTTGGTTTCAATGATATGAACATCCTGCACGCCAAAAACATCACAACTTCTTACCACTGCACTTGCATTTTGCGGCATAAAAATATCTTCAATGGCCACCGTAAAATGTCGTGTGCGGTTTTCTAAAACCAATTTGAATAAATTTCTTCTCTTTTCTGATACAAATTGCTCCAAATATTCAATAAATTTATAATCTGCCATCTAAATTTGGTGTTTTTTCAAAGATAAAATTTTACTTTTGATTAAATA
>DPCK01000089.1 GCA_003516285.1 Lutibacter sp.
TGAAAGGGATTATTATATCTGTTACGAAAGTGCTTGTGACTTCTGATTTATCGAACGCAAAAGTGTACATCAGCGTTTTTCCGCAGGATAAAAGAGACCTTATTCTTAAAGGTTTGCACGAAAATACGGCCACCATTCGCTACGAAATGGCAAAACGAACCAAGGAACAGTTAAGAAGAATGCCCGAACTCTTTTTTTATATGGATGACAGTTTGGATTATATTGAAGATATTGACAATGCCTTAAAAGGCAAACAGGAAAATCCGATTACAAATCCTGACATTCTAAACGAACGCAAAAAGCGATAATTTGAATTTTTCCCTTTACATAGCCAAACGATATTTATTTTCTAAGAGTAGCAACAATACCATCAATATTATCACGTTTATTGCCGCTGTTGGCGTAATTATTGGCACTTTGGCTTTGTTTATTGTACTTTCGGGATTTTCGGGATTGCGGACTTTCAGCATTGGTTTTTTGAACACATCTGATCCGGATATTAAAATTACCGCCGTAAAAGGGAAATCGTTTGATTTTAATTCCAAGATTGAATCGCTCATCAACAATCAAAATGGCATCGCTTCTTATTCAAAAGTGATAGAAGAACGCGCTTTTTTCGATTTCAATGAAAAAACCCATATTGCCTATATAAAAGGTGTCGATTTAAATTACGCAAAAGTGAACCGGATGGACACCACCGTTTATTCCGGCACTTGGCTCAATAAAGAATTTCCTTCCGGGGCAGTTGTAGGCAACGGAATTTCAAACTTATTGTCGATTGGCGTTTATGAGTTTTTGGAACCGTTAAAAATTTATGTCCCAAAACCGGGAAGTGGCTACATTACCGATCCTGCTAACGCTTTTACAAAAATTAACACAACACCCATCGGCGTTTTTGCCCTGACCGATGAAATTGATAAAAAATTCGTGTTTATTTCTTTGGAATTGGCCCAGGAACTGTTGAATTACCATCCGACACAAATTTCGGCCATTGAATTAAAAGTTAAAAACAGCAATGAAAGGGCGGAAATTATTGATCAATTAAAAATTGGTTTAGGTCCTGAATTTAAGGTGGAAACCCGAGAACAGTTAAATGCCGTGTTTTATAAAATGCTAAATACGGAGAATTTGGCTTCCTATTTAATATTTACATTGATATTGATTATTGCTTTGTTCAATGTGATCGGTGCCATTATTATGATGATTTTAGACAAAAGGGACAACCTTAAAACATTGTATAGTTTGGGAGCAACCATCAAAGAAATTAAACGCATTTTTATTTTTCAGGGATTTTTACTGACGCTTTTCGGACTTACAGTTGGTTTATCGGCCGGAATTGTATTGGTGTTACTTCAGAAAAAATACAGCTTATTTATGATCACCCAACATTTGGCCTATCCGGTTGAATTTACCTTTTTCAACGTTTTAACGGTGCTAGTGACCATTCTTGTTTTGGGTTTAATAGCCTCAAAAATTGCCAGCAGCAGAATTTCTAAAAAAATAGTTGAGTAAAATTGTTTTACTGTTGAATTGTTGAACTGCTGTTTAGTTTTAACTTCGGCCTTCGGTCTTCTGACTTTTAAACCAAATCAGGCAAATTTTTGAAGCACTTCCTCAAAAACATCGTAAACATCTTGTGCGGAATCAGACTTTACCATTTTTAAACGGTATTCTTTAAAATCGGGGATGCCTTTAAAATAGTTGGTATAATGACGGCGGGTTTCCATTACACCCACAATTTCAACACCTTTCCAGTCAATTTCCATTTGCAGATGTCGGCGTGCCATTTCAACACGATCGGCAACAGTAATTTCAGGCAAATGTTCACCTGTTTCAAAAAAGTGTTTCACTTGTTTAAAAAACCACGGATTTCCAATGCTTGCGCGACCAATCATAGCGCCGTCCAAACCAAATTTATCGCGCATTTCCATAGCGCGTTCGGGTGAATTTACATCGCCGTTTCCAAAAATGGGAATGTGCATTCTCTGATTGTTTTTTACCGCGGCAATATGGCTCCAGTCGGCTTCGCCTTTATACATTTGGGCGCGGGTGCGACCGTGGATTGAGATTGCTTTACAGCCAACATCCTGCAAACGCTCGGCCACTTCAACAATTTTTATGGAATTTTCGTCCCAGCCCAAACGGGTTTTTACGGTGATGGGTAAATTGGTGTGTTTTGCCATCGCTTCAGTTAAACGCACCATCAAATCGATATCTTTTAAAATGCCGGCTCCGGCACCTTTACAAACCACTTTTTTTACAGGACAGCCAAAATTGATGTCAATGATATCGGGATTCGATTGTTGAACAATCTCCACCGTTCTTAGCATAGATTCTAAATTTGCACCAAAAATTTGAATGCCAACCGGACGTTCTTTTTCATAAATATCCAGTTTTTTTCTGCTTTTTGCGGCATCGCGAATCAATCCTTCCGAAGAAATAAACTCCGTATAAACCACATCTGCGCCCTGTTCTTTGCACAAAGCCCTGAATGGCGGGTCGCTCACATCTTCCATCGGCGCCAACAACAGTGGAAAATCGCATAATTCTATGTCTCCTATTTTTATCAAATCAAAAATTTAAGTGTGCAAAAATACACAATTTTCCAGAAATTTAAATTTATTGTTTTTGAACTTGTTTCGATAAATGATTTCATTGACTGATTCAAAACATTGTTGACCTGTTAAATTTCACAAAATAAACAGGTCGCTTCCTGAAAAAATCGGGACTGACTATTCTGGGCTTTAAACCTGATTCTTCAAAATATTCTGCAAACATTCCGCTCCTACTGAGCTGTTTTTATTCCCATCAGGATGTCCTGTTTATTATGTCCCATTAACACTGAGATTCATTATTTATTATGAATTTTTATCGTCAATAATGATATTTTTTTTGATAAGCCAATGCTTGTATTTGAATTTAGGGGGTAGCCAAAAATTTAACGCCAGCAAAAATCACACAAAATATAATTGTGGCTGGTGTTCCATAATTTTGTATTTTTAATGATATTCAATTTTATAACGGATGGAATTGACTTTTCCTGTGTTGGCTGGTATAATTGCCGCAATATTACACGTAATCTCAGGACCCGATCATTTGGCGGCGGTAACGCCATTTGCCATTGAAAGCAAAAAGAAAGCTTGGAAAGTCGGACTTTTTTGGGGCATCGGGCATTTGTTGGGAATGCTTTCCATTGGTATTTTATTTTTGATGTTCAAAGATTTGATTCCAATTGAAATAATTTCGATGCACAGCGAAAAATTAGTCGGCATTGTTTTAATTGGCTTGGCCTTGTGGATTTTCTATAAAATTTTTAAGGATGAAAAACAACATAGCCATACACATATTCACACAGAAGGAATTCCAATAATTCATACGCATTCACACATTCACCAGGAGGCGGAACCAACAATTACCAGGTATTCCCAAAATCGCTATACAGTAAGTGAAGTCATTAGCAAATATCCTCACATTCATCAAACTGAAAAATCGCACACCCATAGTAATTTAAATTTAAAACAGGGAATTATTGCTTCTTTATCGGTTGGTTTTGTGCACGGTTTGGCGGGTGTTGCGCATTTTTTGCTGTTTCTTCCTGTTATCGGATTTACCTCAAAACTTGATTCTGTAAAATACATTGTCGGTTTTGTAACAGGAACGGTAGTGGCGATGGTTTCTTTTGCTTTTTTGATTGGAAATGTGGCTTCTATTTCAAAAAAGGAACACAACAATACTTTTTTTAAAGTCATTCGCTTTGCCAGCGGCTTGTTTGCTTTTGTGATCGGAATTTATTGGGTTGTGGTGAATTAAAATTCGAGATTTCTTTTACCGCAAATTCCGCTAAGATTTCTGCGAAGTACGCAAATGGTCTAGAAATTCTTTGTGAAACTTCTTTTTTCTCCGTGAATCTCTTTGAGATAATAGGGACACAGAGTTACACAAAGAAAATACACAAAGATGCACAAAGCTTCAAAGTTGAAAGAAAATTCAAAATTCAAAATTCAACATTTTTTAACATCGTAATTCGTAAATCAAAAATCGTAAATTAAAGGTTTAGCAAATTCTTGGCAATTGTTCACCAACTAGTGGACTCACAATCCGTTTCCCGCCAATTAAACTTTCCATCACCACTTTATTGGGATGTTCATTGGTAAATTCACCAATAAGAGCTGCGTTTGTTCCCCTTTTATGATTTCTCATCAATGCCAAAACATCGGTTTCAATACTTGGATCCACAACCACCAAAAATACGCCTTCATTGGCCACATACATTGGATCCAATCCCAACATTTCACAGGCTGCCGCAACTTGTATTTCCAGTGGAATGGCACTTTCTTTCACAAAAACGCCTTTTGAAATGTCGTTGGCAATTTCGTGCAAAACCGTTCCCAATCCGCCACGGGTTGGATCTCTGAACAATTTTATTTTTTCGCCGAATGCATCCAATAAATCTTTTACTAAAAAGTTTAAATTGGTGGTGTCGCTTACCAAATCCGATTCAAATTCCAGTCCTTCACGCTCACTCATAATGGCCATTCCGTGTTGTGCAATGTTGCCGTTTACCAAAATTTTATCGCCTGATTTTATGTTGTGGACAGAAATATTGGCTTTGGGATGAACCTGGCCAAAACCTGTGGTGTTTATAAAAATTTTATCTCCTTTTCCGCGTTCCACCACTTTGGTGTCGCCAGTAATAATGAGCACCCCACTTTCATCAGCCGCTTTTTTTACGGAAGCCACAATTCTCTCAAATTCGGCCATTTTTAATCCTTCTTCAATGATAAAAGCCAAGGACAAATATTTTGGGATGGCGCCGCACATAGCCACATCATTTACGGTTCCGTTCACTGCCAGCTCACCAATATTTCCGCCTTTAAAAAAGATGGGCGTAATCACAAAACTATCGGTTGAAATGGCAATTTTAGAATGAACTTCTACAATGGCACCGTCGTGTTTTTGATCTAAAAACGGATTGCTTAAGGTGTTGAAAATTACTTTGTCCAGTAAATTTCTGGTCAGTTCGCCACCGCTTCCGTGACCTAAATTAATGGTTTCAAATCCTGTATTTTCCATTTTATTCAGTTAAATGCGTTGAAAAATGATAATAGGCCGCGCAGGCACCTTCCGAAGAAACCATTGGCGCACCTAGCGGATTGGCTGGTTTGCAGGCTCTTCCAAACTGGTCGCATTGATTTGGTTTTTTAATGCCACGCAATATTTCGCCTGCAATGCAATTCGGATTTTCGGGCACTTTTATATGGCTGATGTTAAATTTTGCTTCCGCATCGTATTTTCTGTAAGCTTCCTTAATCACATAACCGCTGTTTGGAATTTCACCAATGCCACGCCATTCTCTGGCGCCNNTGTTTTACCGCCATATAAATTCCCTGAACCAAATCTAACGGTTCAAAACCGGTGATCACAATCGGGATATTATATTTTTCTACCAGCGGATAATATTCCTGTATTCCCATAATGGCACATACGTGTCCGGCTCCTAAAAATGCATCAATAGTGCACAATTTATCATCTAAAATAGCTTCCATTGCGGGCGGAACCAGCACGTGTGATGCCAAAATAGTGTAATTGTTCAACCCTTCTTTTTCCGCGTGCAGTACTGATAAAGCATTTGCCGGAGCCGTGGTTTCAAAACCCACCGCAAAAAAAACGACTTCTTTATCCGGATTTTGTTTGGCTATAGAAACTGCTTCCAAAGGAGAATATAGAATGCGCAAATCGCCGCCAACGGCTTTGGCTTCCAGCAGACTTTTTTTGCTTCCCGGTACGCGAATCATATCGCCAAAAGAACAAACAATCACGCCTTTTTCCAACAATTCAATGGCTTTGTCAATTAAATTGAGCGGCGTTACGCAAACCGGACAGCCTGGGCCGTGAATCATTCTGACTTTTTCTGGGAGCAATTCCAAAATGCCGTTTTTAACCAAACTGTGTGTTTGTCCGCCGCAAATTTCCATAATATTCCATTCCTTAGTGGTGATTTTATGAATCTCATCAAGGTATTTTTTGGTGGCTTCAAAATCCCGGTATTCGCTTATATGCTTCATTGTTTGATATTTAAATAATACATCATTTGTCCAAAAGAGATATTCTCGTCGTTGGGCGATAATTCTTTATGAAAGTACAATTTTATTTCTTTAGGTGCTAATGCTATTAACAAATCTGCCAAAACGGTATTTTGAAAAACGCCGCCGCTAACCGCAATATGTTTGTAATTTTTGGTTTTTGCCAGTTCAATTATTGCAAATGCCAGCGTGAATAAAAAGTTTAAAATGATGGTTTTTTTAGCGGTTTCGTTTTTGAGGTCAGCATAGATATTTTTTATGATTTCTGTCCCTGAAATGCCTTTTTCGGGGGCCGACAAATAGCTTCGGCAAGATTTCATATCATAATTCCTAATCTTGTTTTCCAATAAAATGGCAGCTTCACCTTCATAAGTGTTATAATCGGTGATATTTAAGAGGGAAGCAACGGCATCAAATAACCTTCCTGCGGAAGAAGTTTTCAAAGAATTTGATTTTTTTAAAGTTAGATAGGTTTTGAGTTCATTTTGGGTAAATTTTTCTTTTAAAACCTCCATCATTTCATCAGAAGCCAAAGAAAGTAACGACAATCTCGGTTCCTTCGACATTTTATCACCCAACATCCAATCGAAATAATCGATATGATTGATTCTTTCTATTTTATAGGCTTCGTAATCAAAAAACTCACCGCCCCAAATGGCGCCATCTTCACCGTAGCCTGTTCCGTCAAAAATAACACCTAAAACTTTTTCTGAAAATAATTGATGTTCGCCCAAAATTGCCGAAAAATGGGCTTTATGATGCTGGATTTCAACCAGTTTTAATTTGTTTTTTTGCACCATTTCCTTACCAAATTGAGCGCTTTGATATCCAGGATGTTTGTCCACCAAAACCACTTCGGGCTGTTGTTCAAAAATGCTGATAAAGGAATTTACTGTGGATGTAAATCGGTTATAAACATTAAAATTTTCAAGGTTTCCTAGGTATTGGCTTATATATAAATATTCATTCGGATAAAATGCGATGCTGTTTTTTAAATCGGCGCCCATCGCCATTATTTTTTCTTCGGAATTTATTTGAAAGTCAAAATAATTTGGAGCGTAACCGCGTGCTCTTCTGAACAACACTTTTTGGAAGAATTTGGTGCTGAATTTTACCACAGAATCGTCCTGCGGATGAGAAATTTCAAGATTGTGCTGTACAAAATAATCGGCAACGTATTGCAGTTTTTCAAGCGCTTCCTCATTATTTCCGATAATTGGCGAACTGTGAATATTTCCGCTGGTGGCTATGATGGGAAAATTGATTTCGTTGGCCAATAATTGTAAAATTCCGGAATAAGGCAGCATCACACCCAACTGATTTAACCCGGGTGCAACAGCATTTAAGGCAATTTTTCCTTTATAATTTCTCAAAGGAATGATGTTAATTGGTCTTTCTGTGGAAATAAGGGATTTAAGTTGAAACTCGTTTAATTTCAAGTCGTTTTGTAAAAATTCCAATGAGGGAAATAAAACGGCAAAAGGTTTGTTTGGCCTGTTTTTTTTGATGCGCAATTTTTTAATGACTGCTGCATTTTCTGCGTGACAACACAATAAATAGCCACCGGTATTTTTGATGGCAACAATATTTCCTACGGAAAGCAGTTTGGCAATTTTTTTAAAAATATTTTCAGAAGCTGAAGCAATGATATTCCCAATATTATCCAATAAAATAAGTGAAATTCCGCAGGTGTGGCAGGTGTTGGTTTGGGAATGAAAACGGCGATCGAGCGGATTTAAATATTCCTTTTCGCATTCAATGCACATAGGGAAATCATTGATAGTGGTATGATTTCTTTCAAAAGGAAACGTTTGGGTAATTGCCCAGCGCGGACCACAATTTACGCAGGTGGTAAACGGATAATTATAGCGCCGGTTTTCCGGATTCTGAATATCGTTTTTACAGTCGTCGCAAATGGCAAAATCGGGTGTTAAAGGCAAATTTACTTGTCCGCTTTTTACTGATGGAACAATATTGAAATCAGCAAATTTCATATTTTCGACTTCCATAATTTTACTATTTTTTATTTTGGAAACCGGCGGCGGATTTTGCAGCAACTTTTTATAAAATTGTTGCATGGAATTTTTGAGACCTGTAATGAAAATAATGACGCCTTCTTCATTGTTGGAAACAGTTCCCGTTAAAGAAAAGGATTTTGCCAAACCATAAACAAACGGACGAAAACCAACACCTTGCACTTGTCCGGAAATGGTGATTTTGTAGGTTGGCATTTAAAAAAGTTAAAAGTTAAAAGTTATATGTAATATGTTATATGTTATATGTTTGATAGGTTCATTAAATTTAATGAAGAGATTAAAGATAGGAATAATTTTGCTTTAATTTAAAATTTAGCGGACTTTGCTTCGGAAAGTTTACCAGCCTTATTTGCAGGAACGCGAATGTCATTAAGTTAAGCAATGACAAATATTTCCTTAATGAAATGACCTTGTGGAAGGGGATTGGGATAGGATTGAAAGAAGCAATTTATGGACAAATAACTGTCATTAAAAAAAATTGTATATCGTAATTTGAAAAGAAAAGGTTAGTTTCCCGTTTTCACAAATCGTCCCAGCCAGCTGTCCATAATATTAATTTCAAACCCAAATTCCAATTCTTCCTTTAGGTTGATCATAGAATTAAACATCATGGTATTTTGCGAAACGCCTTTGTCCTTGATCATTTTTTTAAACTCGGGAAGCGTTTTATACTGCACAAATTCGCCTTGTTTGTAGCACACATTAATCCGGTCCATTAAAATAATTTCGTAACTATTTTCTAAGGATTGAATAAAAGTGGCCAAACTGTCTTGGGCTTCCAAACTCAGACTTTGCTGGGTATCATCGGCCGTAATAATGATAAATCGATCATATTTAATCAAATAAGACGCTGAAATGGGTTGATTTTCATTTTCCCATTCTGTTAAAAATTGGTCAATTTTCGTGGTTATTTCCGGAAGTTCCTGTGCGTAAAATTTTCTGCTTGCCGGAAAAATCCAAATTTTTGAGGTTTCTGGAATGCTGTTAAAATCTGTAATCATTGGTTTTATTTAAGCCGCAAAGGTATTCAAAATAAAACGGAAACTGTTAGGAAGCAAACAACAAACAAAAAATCAAGAAATCGTAAATCGTAATTCCAAAATCGTAAATCATCATTTAAACCGCGTTAGCGACTTCAGTGGAAAACCTTTTTTGATTCGCCAGTAGGCGAATTAAAAAAGTTTGGAACGAAAGGCGCGACCCTTGCGGTAACGCCCAAAACATTTTAAAAAATTAATTTTTAATCCCAATACTGACGCCTGAAAGAGAGTTTAACATTGAAAGAAAAAATCAAAAAATCGTCAATCGCAAATCGTAATTCGTAAATTAGCTAATTGGCATGCAGCAAACCAATCAATTCTTCCTGCGTGTTGTTGCCCTTATCATTATTGTACCAAATTTGCAGGTTCTTTTTAAATTCTTCGTCCAAACTTCCGTTTTGGGCTTTATAGTCCACCACCATTTTTGAGGCAACGCCAGGTCTTGGTCCCCAGGAATCCAAAAGGTTATTTTCCCGATCTAATATTAAAGCTTTTGGAATTGACTTGCTGCCGTTTGTTAAAAACTGGTTCATTAAATCCTCATTTTCATCGCGCAACACAATTTTAAAGTCAATTTTGTCTGAAGCTTCCGCCACTTTGTTAATAATCGGTAATATTTGAGCCGCATCGCCGCACCAGCCTTCAGCAATCACCAAAAAAGTGAATTCCTGATTTAATTTGTCAAGAGAATTTTGTGTTTCTTCAGATATTTTTAAGGTTTTATCCAACCTGTCCATCCTCCTGTCATTTAAAATGCTAAACGTGAGGTGATCTTCAGATTGATCTATGCCGGTGGATTTTCCTTCTGCAATTAAATCTTTTATTAAATTTCTATAAGCTACATAGGAAATAGTATTATTTAAACTATTTTTTATTAACGAGTTATTCATTTTTTTTGTAAATTTATGGTCATTTTTAACGCATTTAAGAGGGGGTACTCACAGTTTTTAAGTGTATATAAATCTCCGATGCAAATTTATAAATAGATTTTGAATAACAAATGTAACATTGATTACTATAAATAAAGATTAAAATATCTTTTATTCATTAAAAGATGATTTAAGTCATATTTTAGCTTATTTTTGCAAACTATATTTGTTGAGTATTTATTAACGTTAATCACAATATTATGAAAAAAATCAATTTAACCATCTTATTTTTAGCCTTATTGGCGCTTTTCGTGGTATCTTGCGACAGTGGAGAAAAAAAGCCGGCGGCTACTGAAACCCAATCTGAAACTGAACCAGCAGGAAAAGGGCAATCAGCAGTTACCGATGATGTTTCATCTGCAAATGCATTGCAAGTTGCAAAGTCATTAGACGATTTTAAAACCTTGGTAGCGGCCATTGAAGCTGCCGGTGTTGAAGATGCTGTAGTAAATGTTGGACCATTAACCGTTTTTGCGCCTGTAAATGGTGCATTCGACAAACTTCCTGCAGGTACAGTGGACGATTTATTGAAGCCTGAAAATAAATCCAAATTGGCATTTATTTTAACAAACCACGTGGCTCCGGCGAATTATCCTATAAAACAGTTGAAAAAGGAAGCTGAAAAAGGACGGAAATTATATATGGCTTCAGGCAAATATTTAATTGTTGAAGATAAAGAAGATGGAATTTATGTGGGTGGAACCAAGATTTTGAAAACAGTGCAAGTAAGCAATGGCTGGATTCACGTCATCGACAATGTGTTGGTGCCAGCCGAATAATAATAAAGGAAAACTAAAAAAATAAAATAGCCAAGATTTCTTATTGAAACTTAAAAAGGGGGCTATTTCATATAACCCTAATTAATATAAATTTTACAGATGAAATTAAAAGTAACAGTATTTGCAATTATAGCAGCATTAATCACAAGTTGTGGAGGTGAAGGAAAAAAGGAGGAAAAGGTTTCAGCGCCTGTTGAAGAACAAAAAGCCGCGGTTGAAACCGACCCAATGAAAGACAAAGGTGTTGGACCTATCACCAGCGTTACCCTTGGTGAAATTGACCAAAAAATGGCCGATGAAGGAAAAGCGGTATTTCTGGCAAAATGTTCTGCCTGTCATAAAATAAGCAAAAGAGTGGTTGGTCCCGCTTTGGCCGGTGTTACTGAAAGACGGACACCTGAATGGATTATGAATATGATTTTAAATCCAGAAAAAATGGTGGTCGAAAATCCGGCTGCCAAAAAATTATTGGAAGAATATTTGGCGCCAATGGCAAACCAAAATTTAACAGAAGCTGAAGCAAGGCTTATATTGGAATACTTTAGAACAAAAACTTCCACTTCGGAGGAATAGTTTAAAATCATTGAACAATCAACAAACAAATAAATATAGAGTATGAAAACAATTTTTAAATCTTTACTTGTTATTACGGTACTTTCAATGGTACTTGGCAGTTGTGGAAAAGGCGACTCAAAGAAAAACGGAGCCTTATCCAGCAATGCTGCCGAAAAAGTGTATGTGGCTCCAGGTGAGTACGATGAATTCTACGCTTTTGTATCTGGAGGATTCAGCGGTCAATTGGCTGTTTACGGACTTCCATCCGGACGATTATTTAAAGTGATTCCAGTTTTTTCTGTTGATGCGGAAAAAGCTTACGGATTTAATGAAGAAACCAAGCCAATGTTGAATACTTCTCACGGATTTATTCCTTGGGATGATTCACATCATCCAGATATTTCTCAAACTGCAGGTGAATTGGATGGTAGATTTGTGTTTATCAACGGGAACAATACACCGCGTATTGCAAAAATTGACCTGACCACTTTTGAAACTACTGAAATTATTGAAATTCCTAACTCAGCTGGAAATCACAGTTCATCTTTTGTGACTGAAAATACCGAATATGTTGTGGCAGGAACTCGTTTTTCGGTTCCTTATCCTCAAAAAGATATGCCAATTAATGAGTACAAAGGAAACTTTAAAGGAGCTTTAACTTTTATTGCNNTACGATTTATCGCATCCGGGAAGAGGAGCTTCACACGGATGGTTTTTCTTTACAACCTATAATACCGAGGAAGCAAATTCTTTGTTGGAAGTTAATGCTTCCCAAAATGACAAAGATTATATTGCGGCCATCAACTGGAAAAAAATTGAAGAATATGTGAACAATGGAGGTGGCACAAAAGCGCCAACCAAATATGCGCACAATGTTTATAAAGATGAAACGCACTCTGCAACTTCAACCATAAAAGAAGAAGTGTTGATTATCAATCCAAGCGATGTTCCCGGCGCCATCTATTTTATGCCTACACCAAAATCTCCTCACGGTTGCGATGTTGACCCATCTGGTGAATACATTGTTGGAAGCGGAAAATTGGCTGCTGAACTTACAGTGCATTCTTTCAGTAAAATGCTTAAAGCCATTGATGAGAAAAAATTTGACGGTGATGCTTACGGCATTCCAATTTTACAATATGAAGCTACCTTAGCCGGTGCGGTAAAACAACCGGGTTTAGGACCATTACATACCGAGTTTGATGGAAAAGGAAATGCCTATACCACTTTCTTCATTTCTTCTGAAGTGGTGAAATGGAAATTGGGAACCTGGGAAGTTATCGATAGAAAACCAGTGTTTTACTCAGTGGGTCACTTGATGATTCCTGGAGGAAATTCAAGAAAACCTTTCGGAAAATATTTGGTAGCAATGAACAAAATTACCAAAGACCGTTATTTGCCAACTGGTCCGGAAGTAACCCAATCTGCACAATTATTTGATATTTCAGGAGATAAAATGGAAATGCTGTTAGATTTTCCAACGATTGGAGAGCCTCATTACGCCGCTGGAATTCCAGCGAATTTAATTGTGCCTAAATCTAAAAAAATATACAAATTAGAAGAAAATAAGCACCCTTATGCCACTAAGTCAGAAGCAGCGGCCAAAGTTGTGAGAAAAGGAAACGAAGTTCACGTATATATGACAATGATTCGTTCTCACTTTGCGCCTGACAATATTGAAGGGATACAAGTGGGTGATAAAGTGTATTTTCACGTAACAAACTTAGAACAAGATTATGATGTGCCTCACGGATTTGCCGTAATTGGCGCGCAAACTTCCGAGTTGTTAATTATGCCAGGCCAAACGGAAACAAATATTTGGGAACCTAAACAAGTTGGGGTGTGGCCATTTTATTGCACAGATTTTTGTTCAGCGTTGCACCAAGAAATGCAAGGGTATATTAGAGTATCTCCAAAAGGATCTAATGTTCCTTTAACCTATACTTTGGATGGCGATGCTGTTGACGCTGAATAATATGTTTCAGCAGTAAGGATGAAAAAAAAATAAACGGGCGAGAAAATAAAAAAGCTCGCCCGTTTTAAAATATCCATTATGAAAAAATTCACTTGCTGTTTGCACACATCTTCACCGTAATATTTTAATTTTTATTTTGTAAAGGCTGAAAATTTCAGCGGTACAAATTCCAATTCTTTAAAATAGGGTATTTCGTGTAAAATGTGTCATTTTTTTGTCGCATTTAATTAAGCAATAAATTTTAAAATAATGAAAAAATCTAAAATTTTAATGATAGTGGGTTCCCTGCTATTACTTGGTCTTTTTGTATTTCCATTGTGGAACATAACACTTGAAGCACCACAATATCCAATTCCGTTAGGAATGGATATCCATATCAATAAATTTGTGGACACACACGAATTTGATATCAAAAACATCAATTTAATGAACCATTATGTTGGGATGCAAAACATTCCGGAAACCATTCCCGAGTTTAAAATTTTTCCATTAGTCATAGGAGCTATGGTGATTTTAGGCGTAATCATCGGATTTTTAGGCAACCATAAATTATTTCTGGCCTGGTTTGTTTTAATGTGTATATTGGGAACTGCAGGTATGTACGATTTTTATTTGTGGGAGTATAATTACGGACATAATTTAAGTCCGAAAGCAATTATGAATTTTAAAAATCCCGATGGTTCTGTTATGGGATTTCAACCGCCGCTTTTTGGTTCTAAAGACATTCTTAATTTTACGGCACATTCCTATCCAAGATTGGGAGCCTACTTTTTGTTTGTGGGAATGATCCTAACCTTGGTTGCGTTTTTTGTTGGTAAAAAAGAAAAAAAAGCATAGATATTTTTATTGTTATTTAATATTAAAGCGAGTGTAAACTCTATGCTCGTTTTATATTAAATTAATAAATGGATATATTTTAAAATGTTTTATAAGAGTTTAATAATAAATTTTTTTAATTCACAACCCTATTCTCAATACTAAATTCTCAATACTAACAGCTATTTTACCTATATTTGAGAACTATTAAAATCAAAAATAATGAACACTAAACTCCTCAAACTATTTATTGGGACCATCGTTTTTTTGCTCACAATTTCTTGTAAAGTGGCACCTGAAGCCATTGAATACGGCAAAGACCAATGCAGTTTTTGCAAAATGAACATTGTGGACCAAACACATTCAGCACAATTTGTGACTGCCAAAGGCAAACAATTTAAATTTGATGCCATAGAATGTATGGTCAATTATTTAGATGAAAACATCGAAGAAAAAATAGCAATATCACTGGTGGCAGATTATGCGAATCCGGGTGAAATGACAGAAGCGGAAATCGCTACTTATCTTATAACGCCAGCAATAAAAAGTCCGATGGGCGCAAACCTTTCTGCCTTTTCAGCAAAAAATACTGCGGAAGAATTTCAGGAAAAACACTCAGGAGAAATTTTCACTTGGGAACTATTAAAACAGAAACTTTCCGACAAATAATGAAGTACAAAATCTGGTTATTTTTCTTTTTCATTTTCATTGCTTTTGCTGTTTCTGCCAAACAAATCGTTGTTTGCCAAAGTTGCGAGGTAAAAACCATTAAAGAAGCCATTAAAATGGCTAAAGAAGGTGATGAGATTCTCATTAAAAAAGGGGTTTATAAAGAGCAGGATATTGTGATTGACAAACCTATTTCCCTAATAGGTGAAAAAGACGTGGTGATCGACGGAAATAATGTGGGGGGAATCTTGATAATTCAAACAAATAATTTTAAGATCAAAGGCCTCAAAATTATCAATGTTGGATTGAGTTATACCATTGAATATGCCGCAATTAAAGTGATTAAAGCCAACGATTTTATCATTGAAGATTGTGTTATGGAAAATGTATTCTTCGGAATTTTAATTGAAAAATCGAAAAGAGGCATTATCAGAAACAATAAAATCTCCAGCAATCGAAAAAACGAGGCAAGCTCCGGAAACGGTATCCATATTTGGAGCGGAGAAGAAATTGAGGTCTATAAAAATGAAATGTTTGGTTTGCGCGACGGTATTTACTTCGAATTTGTGAAAAACAGCATCGTCCATAATAATTTAAGCTATAATAATATCCGTTACGGCCTGCACTTTATGTTTTCAAACAACAATATGTATCATCATAACGAGTTTAGAAACAATGGCGCCGGCGTTGCAGTGATGTTCTCTAAATTCACCGTGATGCACCATAATAAATTTAGGCTTAATTGGGGATCAGCTTCCTATGGTTTGCTGTTAAAAGAAATTTATGACGCCGAAATTCACGACAACCTGTTCGAGCAAAATACCATCGGCATCAATGCAGAAGGTTCCACCCGAATTAATTACAAAAACAACACTTTTCTAAGAAATGGCTGGGCAATTAAAATTTCGGGAGCCTGTTATTCAAATATTTTTATGAATAACGATTTTATGAGCAATTCGTTGGATTTGGCGTATAATTCCAACATCAACGACAATAAGTTCGACAATAATTATTGGAGCGAATACACAGGCTACGATTTGGATAAAAACGGCATTGGCGATGTGCCGTACCGGCCCGTAAAGCTTTTTTCATACATTGTAAATAAAACGCCGGAAGCCTTAATATTGTTGAGAAGTTTGTTTGTTGACATCATCAATTTTTCAGAAAAAGTTTCACCGGTTTTTACGCCAGACGATTTAATGGACAACCACCCACTAATGAAACGAGCCATAACAAATTTTGATACACAACGAAATGATTAATAGCGAACTGCATCTGTACCAATAAAAAATAAATAATAAATAGATGAAAAGAATAAATGATTGAATTTAAAAATTTACACAAACGATTCGGAAAATTAGTCGTTTTAGACGGTTTAGACCTTGAGATTAACAAAGGCGGCATATTTGCCATTCTTGGGCCAAACGGCTCGGGAAAAACCACCTTGATCAAATGTTTGTTGGGGATGGTGATTCCAAATAAAGGCGACATATTCTTCGAGAAAAAAAGCGTGTTGCGTCAGTGGGCGTACCGCAACAACTTAAATTATTTGCCGCAAATTGCCAATTTTCCGCCTAACTTAACGGTACTTGAACTCATCAATATGGTGAAAAACCTTCGGCCAAAAACAGCTAATGAGCAAGAACTCATTGAACTTTTTGGATTGAAAAGTTTTCTGGACAAAAAGTTGGGGAATTTATCGGGTGGCACAAAACAAAAAGTAAACATTGTGCTCGCATTTATGTTCGACAGCGATTTAATAGTGTTGGATGAACCCACAAATGGCCTGGATCCAATTGCGCTCATCCATTTAAAAGAAATAATTCAGAAGGAAAAAGACAAAGGAAAAACCATTTTAATCACCACCCATATTATGAGTTTTGTGGATGAGGTTGCCGATGAAATTGTTTTCCTGCTCGATGGCAAAATTTATTTCAAAGGAACTGTTGATGCGCTTAAAAAACAAACCAACAATGACAATTTAGAGCACGCCATTGCCAATTTAATAGCCAAACAATATGCTTAAAATATTAAAATACAGTTTTTACGATTTAATGCGCAGCCGCTGGAGCTATGTGTACTTTTTGTTTTATTTGTTGCTGGGTTTTGTGCTGTTATTTCTGAATAACGATGTTGACAAGGCCGTCATCACTTTAATGAATATCATCATCGTTTTAACGCCTTTAATAGGAACTATTTTTGGCGTGATGTATTATTACAATTCAAAAGAATTTACTGAATTGCTCTTGGCACAACCCATAAACAGAAGCAAAATTTTTATGGGACAATATCTGGGAATCTCCATTTCCCTGACCTTAAGTCTGGTTCTTGGGCTCGGAATTCCTTTTGTTTTGTACGGTTTGTTTAAATCTGCTGCAATTTTTAATTTTAGTTTGTTGCTGGTGGTTGGCGCTTTTCTCAATTTTATTTTCGTGGCATTGTCATACAATATCGCCCTTTCTACCGAAAACAAAATCAAGGGATTTGGCTATGCCATTTTAATGTGGCTGTTTTTGGCCGTTATTTACGACGGGATTTTTCTGATCTCGCTCGTGGTTTTTAATTCGTATCCGCTGGATAAATTTTCATTGGCGGCCACTATGTTCAATCCAATAGATTTATCGCGGATTTTAATTCTCTTGAAACTGGATATTTCTGCATTATTGGGCTACACCGGCGCTGTTTTCAGAAAGTTTTTCGGAACAAATTTCGGAATGCTGATTTCTATGGGCGTTTTGGTGTTATGGGTGGTGTTGCCGGTGTTTCGTATGAATTTAAAGTTGCGAAAAAAGGATTTTTAACAGCTTAAAACTTCAGTTTAATGTTAATTGGCACATCATTTTGCGCGTTACCCGCCAGCTGGCGGGTCGGGCTTTCACTACTCGCATTTTTTAGTTGTGAAAAGCAACTAAAAAAGCGCTCAAACAAGCCGTTCAATCCCTAACGCAACTTGAATTAGTTATTAATATTAACTAATGAAAATTGATTTGTGCCCTTTGCCTATTTTCCTTGCGTTTTTTTGCGATTAAAAAATTTCAATTGCATTGATTTTTTATCTTAGAAATACAATTGCAACAGCAATTAGAACTTAGCTAAATTCCAACAGATTTTCATCAGCATTGGATGTTTAAAAAGCTGTTTTTATGGGCATTCATTTTAGCGAGATGCTTATCTTTGTTTAATTAATCAAATGAATTACGTTTTTTTCTTCGGATAAAATGGCAGGAATATTTCATTTTAGGCCGAAGTTTAATCTTAAAATTTAATAATTGGTAAACAATCGATGGAAAACTACAAACCAAAAAGCAGGTTAACGGCCAAGGAATATATTGATGGTGTTTTAAGAGGCGATCGCGTGCTGCTTTCCAGGGCAATTACCATCATAGAAAGCAATTTGGAAAGCGATAAACGCATTGCAAAAGAAATTGTGCAAGCCATTTTGCCAAAATCAGGAAATTCATTCAGAATTGGAATAACCGGAGTTCCCGGCGTAGGAAAAAGCACTTTTATTGAAGTTTTCGGACTGCATTTAATCAAGCAAGGTTATAAAGTGGCCATTTTATCCATTGATCCAAGCAGCCAGCGTTCAAAAGGAAGCATTTTGGGCGACAAAACCCGTATGGAAGAATTGGCAAATAGGGAAGAAGCCTATATAAGGCCTTCGGCTTCGGGCGATACGCTCGGCGGTGTCGCCAATAAAACGGGTGAAACCATGTTGCTTTGTGAAGCTGCCGGTTACGACATAATTTTAATAGAAACAGTGGGCGTGGGGCAGTCGGAAACTGCGGTGCACGGAATGACGGATTTCTTCCTGCTCTTAATGCTGGCCGGTGCTGGTGATGAACTTCAGGGCATCAAAAAAGGCATTATGGAAATGGCCGATATGGTGGTCATCAACAAAGCGGATGGCGATAACATTCGAAAAAGCCAAATAGCAAAATCACAATATCAAAACGCTTTGCATATTTTCCCGCAATCGGAATCGGGTTGGAGTCCTGTGGTAAGCACGGCTTCCGCAATTAAAAATATCGGAATTGATAAAGTATGGGAAGAAATTATCGCTTACAAAAAATTGGTGATGGAGAATGGTTATTTTCATCAAAACAGAAATCTGCAGCAAGTGCAATGGATGTATAACAATATCAATGAGGAATTGAAGCTGTTGTTTTACGGATCAAAGGACATTGCAAGTCAGTTGTCAATGTTGGAAAAGGAGATTATTTCCGCGAAGATATCGCCTGTAGAAGCATCGCAAAAAATTATCGAAGTTTTTAAACAGTCCTTTCAAAAACAATAAAAAACCCGTCGCAGTTTTCACCGTGAAGGGTTTTTCGCTTTCAAATAATTATGAATTTATTCCTTTTCCAAATATTTTTCCATAATGGTGATGGCAGATTCAGAAATTACTGTGCCCGGCCCAAAAATGGCCGACACTTTTCTTTCCAACAAATAATTATAATCTTTTGCGGGAATTACGCCGCCTGCAAACACCATAATATCCGGTCTTCCCAATTTGGCCAATTCGGCAATCAATTGCGGAATCAAGGTTTTATGTCCGGCTGCCAAACTTGAAGCGCCCACAAAATGAACATCATTTTCCACCGCTTGCTTGGCAACTTCTTCTGGTGTCTGGAATAAAGAACCCATATCCACGTCAAAACCCAAATCGGCAAAACTGGAAGCGACAACTTTTGCGCCCCTGTCGTGTCCGTCCTGTCCCATTTTCGCAATCATAACTCTTGGACGTCTGCCTTCAATTTCCGTAAATTTATCGGCCAATTTTTGCGCTTTTGCAAAGGTGCCGTCGTTGTCTATTTCTTTGCTGTACACACCGCTTATCAAATTGGTGGCTGCTTTATGACGGCCAAAATGAACTTCCAAAGCATCGGATATTTCACCCAGAGTGGCGAAATTTTCGGCGGCTTCCACGGCCAGTTCCAGCAAGTTTCCTTTACCGGTTTTTGCACAATCAGTCAAAGCCGCAATGTTTGCATCAACCAACTTCTGATCTCGGTTTGCTTTTAATTTTTTCAATCTTTCAAGTTGTGATTCTTTAACAGCTGTATTGTCGATGTCCAAAATTTCCATATTCGATTTTTCTTTGGTTTGAAATTTATTCACACCCACCAAAATATCTTGTCCCGAATCCAGTCGCGCCTGCTTTCTTGCCGAAGCTTCTTCAATGCGCATTTTAGGAACGCCGGTTTCAATGGCTTTTGCCATACCGCCCAATTCTTCAACCTCTTCAATTAATTTCCAGGCTTTTTTGGCAATTTTCTGGGTAAGATATTCCACATAATAAGAACCTGCCCAAGGATCTACCGCTTTGGTGATTTGGGTTTCTTCCTGAATAAAAATTTGGGTGTTTCGCGCAATTCTTGCAGAAAAATCGGTTGGCAATGCAATGGCTTCATCCAGCGCATTTGTGTGCAGCGATTGCGTTCCGCCCAAACCTGCCGCCATTGCTTCAACACAAGTTCTGGCAATATTGTTAAAAGGATCCTGCTCGCTTAAACTCCATCCCGATGTTTGGCTGTGCGTGCGCAAGGCCATCGATTTCGGATTTTGCGGATTGAATTGTTTGATGATTTTTGCCCAAAGCATTCGTGCAGCACGCATTTTTGCGATTTCCATAAAGTGGTTCATTCCCACAGCCCAGAAAAACGACAATCGCGGGGCAAATTCATCAATTTTTAAGCCCGATTTTAATCCGGTTCTGATGTATTCCATCCCGTCGGCAAGCGTGTAAGCCAACTCAATATCGGCGGTTGCCCCGGCTTCCTGCATATGATAGCCGCTGATGGAAATGGAATTGAATTTTGGCATATGGTGCGTGGTGTATTCAAAAATATCGCCAATAATTTTCATCGAAGGCAGCGGCGGATAAATGTAGGTGTTGCGCACCATAAATTCCTTCAAAATATCGTTTTGGATTGTGCCGCTCAGCTGATTTAAAGCAACGCCCTGTTTTTTTGCGGCCGCAATGTAAAAGGCCATAATTGGGAGCACAGCGCCGTTCATGGTCATGGAAACCGACATTTTATCCAAAGGAATTTGGTCGAACAAAATTTCCATATCCAAAATAGAATCGATGGCAACACCGGCTTTTCCAACATCGCCCGTTACACGTGGATGGTCGGAATCGTAGCCGCGGTGCGTGGCCAGATCAAAAGCAACCGACAATCCTTTTTGGCCCGCAGCCAAATTTCTTCTGTAAAAAGCGTTCGATTCCTCGGCCGTTGAAAATCCGGCATATTGGCGAATTGTCCACGGTTGCATTACATACATCGTGCTGTAAGGCCCTCTTGTAAACGGCGGCAAACCCGCTGCAAAGTTTAAGTGTTCCGCATCTTTGATGTCTGCTTCCGTAAAATGTTTTTTTACCGGAATGCCTTCGGGAGTATGCCAAATTTCTTGATGCTCCTCAGTAACTGTTTGTTGTTTTACAGCGGTATTTAATGTTAAATCTGAAAAATCTGGTCTCATACTTCTAAGGATTTAATGGTTTTCTGAATTTTACGCTGAACACTTGAAATGGTGGCGATAATGTCCGATTTTACGTGGATGCATCCGTCCAAACCGGCTTCGGTCAATTCACCGATTAAATGGATTGGGTTTCCGGCCAATAAAAGCACTTTGTCTTTATTAAGTTTTCTGAATGCTTTTACAAAATCCAAAGCATTTTCATCATAATCCTGGTCAGAACTGCAAATAACCACCACTTGCGATTTTGATTTTGCGCTTTTTTTAGCAGCATCTAAAGCACTTTTGTAACTTTTTTCGGGCCATAGTTCAAATCCGCTTACGCCTAAAAAATCGTAGGCAAAAGCTGCCCGCGCTTTACGCATGGTTAAATTCCCGAAACTTGAAAGTTCAATAATTGGACGTTTGTAAAAGTTTTTTACAAGTGTTTCCGTGGTTTTTCTGATGGCTTCTATTTCCAGCGAAGCCCTTCTTGGTTTCAATAATTTTGGATTGGGATTCATTTCACCTGCAGAAAGAATTTCTGAAGGGATTTTTTCCATTAAATTGGGATATTTGTTAACGCCCACCATCACCAACCTGCGCTGGCTCAATAATTTTATTTTTTCAAAACGGATTTTTGCAATTTGTTGTTGTATAAATTCGCTTTCAAAGGCATCATAAAATCCGCCTTTCGCTTCAATTTCTTTGAAAAGTTCCAAGGCTTTGCCGGCAATTTTTGAACCGACTTCTTCAATATAATAGCAACCGTCTACCGGATTGGCGACTTTGCCAAAGTAGGATTCTTCTTTTAAAATGGTGTAAATATTTCCCGCGATTCTGCTCGAAAAATCAGAGGCTTCATTAAATTCTTTGTCGTACGGATCGATTAAAACGCCATCAACATTTCCCAGGATTGCCGACATCGTTTCGGTGGTGGCGCGCAATAAATTGGTGTGCACATCGGTCACCGATTTGCTCCAGATGGAAGTTTTGCCGGTAAGTGAATGTGAAAACTCATCAATGCCGTATTTTTTCGCAATTTCCTGAAGCAGGCTATTGAAAGCCCTGAATTTTCCTATTTCGATAAAATATTCGGATCCAATGCCCAATTGAAAATGAAGGTTGTTGAAAATTGTTTCTAAGGAAATGCCTCTGTCTGAATATCTTTCTATGAAACAAACCAACGAATTTAAGGTATAAGCAACCTCCTGAACCTGATTGGCGCCCGAATCTAAATAGGCAGTTCCAGAAATGGTAATCGCTTTAAAATTGGGAAATTCCGATGCCATTTCAGCTATTGCCGCAGCTTTATCACATTGACCGGGATTCATTTTTCCTTTTGTGATATAATTGGCGATTAACTCCAAATCAAAATATCCTTTAAGGTTTTTTGGATCGATTTTTTGCGCCGTGGCGTAATCAAAGAAATCAATGGCAAATGCAACTTCGTGTGCTTTTAAAATAAATGCGACTGCTATTTTATTCAAATTGATGTTTGCAAGCAATCTGTAAACAAGCGTACTTTCTTTGATATCGAAAAGCAAGCCGTTGATGCCTTCTTCAATGGCTTTTAATGCCAATTTGTTGGCGGTTTCTTCCGTTGGACCGTTTATGTATCTATAATTGATTAAGGCTTGAGAGTTTTCTCCCGTATTTTTTAAATACTCTTTTTTGTCTTCTGAAGTAAAAAATAGTGGAATGTCAATGTTGTTGAGGTTTTTCCAAACCAATTTTTTATTGAAATCTTCCCCTTTTAAATCAGTTTTCGCTTTTTCTAGCCATTCTTGCTTTGAAACAGGATTGAAATTTGAAAAAAGCGATTTATTTTTATCGTTCATCATAGTTTGTATTAATTGTGAGCCGAGCAATTGCCGATTATTGAAATATTTTCAATTACCGGCAATTATAATTTAAATGAATATCACACCAAACTGCTTCCGAATCTTTCAAAAATGGTTTTGTCAAGATCTTCTCGGCAATCGGGATGTGCGATGTCCCTAAGCGCTTGCGAGCGTTGTTTTAAGGTTTTTCCAAAAAGATTTGCAACACCAAATTCGGTCACTACATATCTTGCGTGAGCTCTTGTGGTGACCACACCTGCACCAACTTTTAGCGCCGGAACTATTTTTGAAACTCCTTTTAGCGTTGTGGAGGTAATGGCAATAATGGGTTTTCCTCCTTTGGACAAGGCGGCACCACGCATAAAATCCATTTGTCCGCCAACTCCGGAAAACATTCTTAATCCGATGGAATCTGCGCAAACCTGACCGGTAATGTCTATTTCTATGGCCGAATTAATTGCGGTCACTTTTGGGTTTTGGCGAATGATGGCCGTATCGTTTACATAAGTGATGTCGAGCATTTCAATTTCGGGATTGTCATCCATAAAATCATACAAGCGACGGGTTCCCATTGCAAATCCGGAAACAATTTTATACGGATTTACCTTTTTCTTTGCACCGTTAATCACGCCATTTAACACTAAATCAACAATGCCTTCTGAGAACATTTCCGTATGTATTCCAAGATTTTTATGATTGTTAAGATAAGTGAGCACTGCATTTGGAATACCGCCGATACCCATTTGCAGGGTAGCGCCGTCATCAATAATACCAGCAATGTTTTTTCCGATTTGCTCTTCGGCTTTAGAAGGAGCAGCCATATGCATTTCTTGAATTTCTTCAACAACTTCAACACAGGCAGCAAAATTTCTTAAATGAACCAACGCATCACCAAAGGTACGTGGCATACGCGGATTTATTTGCGCAATTACTTTTTTCCCCATTTCAATGGCGGCAATTACAATATCCACCGAAACTCCCAGGGAACAAAACCCGTGTTTGTCAGGTGGCGTAACATTCACCAAAACAATATCCAATTCCATATATCCCAAACGGAACAAGCTTGGGATGTCACTTAAAAAAATAGGGATATAATCGACAGTAAGCCCAACCATATTCCGAATATTTCCTCCTATAAAAAAAGCGTGGGTATGAAAACTTTTACTTAATTCAGGTGCCGTATAACCGCATTCCCCTTCGGTATGCAGGTGCACAACTTCAACGCCTCTTAATTCTGACGCTCTGGCAACCATTGCTTTTATTAATGCTTGCGGGGTTGCTGAACCGCCTTGAATTAATACACGATCTCCAGATTTGATTAGCTTTACGGCTTCTTCAGCCGACATTTTGTTTGGTATGTTCATTTTATTAAATTTTAAATTCAACCTAATTTTTATACACTGATTTTAACTTTTAGAACTTTTTATTATTTTATGCCGAATTATTTATCCTAAAAAACTCAATATGATACCAGCGGCAATGGCCGAACCGATAACGCCGGCAACGTTAGGCGCCATCGCGTGCATTAACAGATAATTGTTTGGATCCGATTTTAAGGCTTCGGCATGCACAACCCTTGCGCTGTCCGGAACTGCAGAAACGCCTGCGGCACCAATAAGCGGGTTAATTCTGTCATCTCCTTTAAGAAACAGGTTCATAAATTTGGCAAAAAGCAAACCGCCCATAGTGGCAATCACAAAAGAGATGGCACCAAGGCCAAAGATGAGCATGGAATCTTTGGTGATAAAAATATCTGCCTGTGTTGATGCGCCCACAGTTACACCTAAAAGAATCGTTACAATATCAATTAATTTGGTACGTGCGGTATCTGCCAATCTTTCTGTTCTTCCCGATTCTTTCAATAAATTTCCAAAGAAAAGCATTCCCAATAAAGGCAAAGCACTTGGTGAAATAAAAGTGGTTAAGATCAATGCAACAATAGGAAAAAGCATTTTTTCTTTTTGGGAAACTGCTCTGGGTGGTTTCATTCTAATTTTTCTGTCCTCTTTGGAAATGAGCAGTCTCATTAATGGCGGTTGAATTACGGGAACCAATGCCATATAGGAATAAGCGGCGATGGCGATTGGGCCAATCAGGTTTTTAACCACGGTGCCGTCGGCCATAATATTCACGCCATTTGCTAATTTTGAGGAAAGGAAAATTGCGGTTGGACCATCTGCGCCGCCAATAATGCCAATCGCTCCGGCCTCAGGAAGATTGAAACCAAGGTAAAGCGCGCCTATAAATGTGGCGAAAACACCTATTTGCGCTGCTGCGCCCAACAACATTAATTTCGGATTGGCGATGAGCGACGAAAAATCGGTCATGGCGCCAATTCCTAAAAAGATCAATGGCGGATAAATTCCTTTTACCACCCCAAAATACAGGTAATTTAATACCGATCCAGTTTCGTAAATGCCTGTCTGGTTTCCGGCAACAAACGGGATGTTTCCAATAATAACCCCTGCGCCAATGGGAATTAACAGCAGTGGTTCATAGTCAAATTTAATGCCCAGATAAATAAATATAATCCCAATTAAAATCATGATTAAGTTTCCTGCTGTGGCATTTGCAAAACCGGTGTAGAAGTAAAATTGTTTGATGCCACCAAGGGCTTCATCAATAAAACGATCACTGGTTGCTTCTTCAGTTTGAACAATGGTTGTTGAATCAGTTGTTGTTTGGACAGAATTTAAGCCGAGCGCTGGTCTGATGAAAATCAACAATGACAGCACGCCAAATATTATTAATATTTTTTTCATTTTTTCATTTTTTACGAGTGTTGGCTCTTGTAATTTTATGATTTCAGAACCAATAACTTTTGAATTTTTAGGCCAATTCTATCATTAATTCACTTTGCAACACTTGCTGTCCAACTTTTATATGTACGGCAGTTACTACGCCCGATTGTTCTGAAGTGATGTTGTTTTCCATTTTCATTGCCTCCAGAACCAGCAGTCGGTCACCCACTTTTATGGTGTCTCCAATTTTTACGTCGATGGATAAAATGATGCCGGGGATGGGCGCTAAAATTTTTGTTTTTGCCGATCCCTGATTTACCTTAAATGGTTCAATCGATTTTCTCGATTTGGCCAGCACCAGTGTAGGTGTTTTTGGCTTTGGCATTCCCTCTTTCATTTTTACGGAATAAGAAGTTCCATTCACTTCCAATTCGATGATGTCTTCTTCGTGTGAAATAATTTTAACTATGTAATTATTTTCGTGTATTCTAAATTTAAAATTTTTCATTGTGTGGTTGTTTTTCGTTGTCAGGGATGTATTTAAAAAGCAATCCGGCAACTAATAATCCGTTAAAGTCTGTTTTGCGTACCGTATATTTTCGAACTCCAGGGAGAATACAATTTCCGCGCTTGTTTGATGGTCAATATTGCATTTTCAGTATCATGTTTTTCGTTTAGATACAAGTGAATGGCCGTTGCGATGGCGGCGGCAATTTCTCCCGTAAATTTTTCATCAGCAGCAATTGTAATGTCTTTTATTTTCCGGTCTCTTCCTTTGGTGATGATTTTATACACATAAAGTAAAATTGGCACGCCATATTTAAAAAATATGGATAAGATGATCAACGAGCCAAAAACAATAAGCAATCCGGTGATCAAAATAACGTAACCTTCGCTTAATTGATCGATTTCTAATGGTATAGGTATCATTATAGTGGGATGTTTGAGTGTTTTTTAGGCGGATTAACTTCTTTTTTGTTGGATAGCAGTTCCAAAGCCCTGATAATTCTGAAACGAGTATTTCTGGGCTCAATCACATCATCAATAAAACCATATTTGGCCGCTACATAAGGATTTGCGAACTTAACCGTATATTCTTCCTCTTTTTTCTCGATGTATAGTTGTTTTTCATCCGCATCTTCTATTTTTTTAATATTGGAACCTTCCAAGACTTCTACTGCGCCTTTGGCACCCATTACGGCAATTTCAGCTGTTGGCCAAGCATAATTTAAATCGCCGCGCAATTGTTTGCAGCTCATCACATCGTGCGCACCACCGTACGATTTTCGCAGCGTAATGGTCACTTTTGGAACGGTTGCTTCGCCGTACGCAAACAATAATTTTGCGCCGTGGAGAATAATGCCGCCGTATTCTTGTCCGGTTCCAGGTAAAAAACCGGGAACATCCACCAAAGTGACAATCGGAATATTGAAAGCATCGCAAAAACGGACAAAACGTGCCGCTTTTCTTGAAGATTCACAATCTAAAACGCCAGCGTAATATTTTGGCTGATTTCCCACAATACCAACAGATCGGCCATTGAATCGTGCAAATCCAACAACAATGTTTCGTGCATAGTTTCTGTGTACTTCTAAAAATTCAGCATTATCAGTAATTGTAGTAATAACATCAAGAATATCATAAGGTTGGTTTGGATTTTCAGGAATAATTTCATTTAACACATCTTCCAATCTGTCAATTGGATCATCACATTTCAGACTTGGCGGTTCTTCCAAATTGTTTGAAGGCAGGTAACTGATCAGTTTTCTGATCAACAACAGATTTTCTTCGTCGTTTTCAGCCAAAAAATGTGAAACCCCCGATTTTGTGGAATGAATTTGGGCGCCACCCAATTCTTCGGCACTTACAACTTCTCCTGTAACTGCCTGCACCACTTTTGGACCTGTTACAAACATATAACTTGTTTTGTCGGTCATAATGGTAAAATCTGTCAAGGCCGGAGAATAAACGGCGCCACCGGCGCAAGGACCTAAAATGGAAGATATTTGCGGAATGACGCCCGAAGCCATAATGTTTCTTTGGAAAATTTCTGCATAACCGGCCAAAGATCTCACACCTTCCTGAATACGTGCCCCGCCACTGTCGTTCAATCCAATTACCGGAACGCCAATTTTCATGGCCATATCCATAATTTTGCATATTTTTAATGCGTAAGTTTCGGATAGCGATCCGCCAAAAACGGTGAAATCTTGCGAGAATACATAAACAATTCTGCCGTCAATGGTGCCGTGGCCCGTAATAACGCCATCAGACAGGTAAATTTCTTTATCCAGGCCAAATGATTTTGTTCTGTGGGTCACAAACATATCAAATTCTTCAAAACTGTTTTCATCCAAAAGAATGTCTATTCGTTCGCGAGCGGTTAATTTCCCTTTTGCGTGCTGTGCTTCAATGCGTTTTTCGCCACCGCCCAGTCTTGCTTCAACCCTTTTTTCAATGAGTTCGTTAATTTTATCTTGGTTTGCCATTATTGTATAATTTTCTTATCTTTTTTTGCTGATGATTTTTCACGACTAATTAATATGATAGTCCTGAATGAGATTATTTTTGTTTTGAACAAAGCTCTGTAAGTACGCCTCCTGTAGATTTTGGATGCAGAAAACCGATATTCAATCCTTCCGCGCCTTTGCGAGATTCCTTGTCAACAAGCACAGCACCGCGCTGCTCAGCCAGTTTTAAAGCTTCTGTGGCGTTATCAACCGCAAAAGCAATATGATGAATACCTTGTCCTTTTTTGGCGATGAATTTGCCAATGGGTCCGTCGGGTGAAGTGCTTTCCAGCAATTCAATTTTTGTGGTACCTACCAAAAAAAAGGCTGTTTTCACCTTTTGGTCAACAACCTCTTCTACAGCATAGCATTTTAATCCCAATACTTCTTCATAATATTTAATGGATTCTTCAAGATTGTCCACTGCTATGCCAATATGTTCTATTTGTGAAATCTTCATCAATAAAGGTACTTTAGATCTTAAATTTTAATTAATCATAAAATTGATGGTCAATTTTTGAATTAATCTAAATTATACAGTAAAATTAATTAATAGTTAAAATTAAAAAGATGACAGATATCATATAATCACCTTAAATGCTAAAACGTTTTAGTTTTTTAAGCTATTAATTATCAGGCAGTTAATTTTTTTGATTGTTGGGCTTTTTAGGCGATTATTTAGCGCCAATATAAATGAAGAAAAAAAAGATTTTAAAAAAGAAAAGCCCCGAAATTTATTTCGGGGCTTTCTTTTTAGGTGTTCTATTGCTTATAAAGCATCATATTTAATTTGTAAATTCTTTAACATACTGTCTGAAATTTTTTCAAGATCAAATTGATGTTTCCATCCCCAGTCTTTTCTGGCTTGGGAATCATCAATGCTGCTTGGCCAGCTGTCGGCAATGCTTTGTCTGAAATCTGAATGGTATGAAATATCAAATTTCGGAATAAAATTTTTAATTTCATCGGCAATTTCTTTAGGCGTAAAACTGATGGCCGCCAAATTGTAGGAAGATCTTATTTTCACCTGTTCAGCAGGCGCATTCATAATTTTCAGCGTGGCATCAATGGCATCGTCCATATACATCATGGGCAATTTGGTGTCTTTGTTCAAAAACGAATCGTAATTGCCATCTTGCAAGGCTTTATGGTAAATTTCAATGGCATAATCGGTTGTTCCGCCACCCGGACTCGTTTTCCAGCTGATGATTCCCGGATAACGGACGCTTCTTACGTCTACGCCAAATTTATTGAAATAATATTCGCACCAGCGTTCGCCGGCCAATTTGCTTATTCCGTAAACGGTGGTTGGCGCCATCACTGTTTCTTGTGGCGTATTTTCTTTGGGTGTTGTTGGTCCGAATACGGCGATGGAACTGGGCCAAAATACTTTTTTAATTTTCCCTTCTTTGGCCAAATTCAGCACATTAAATAGCGAATTCATATTGAGCTCCCACGCTTTTGCCGGGAATTTTTCACCGGTTGCAGAAAGCATCGCTGCCATTAAATACACTTCGTTTATCGCATATTTATCAATAACGGCTTCAATTTGACTGTAATCCAACGCATTGATAAATTCAAAAGGGCCCGATTGCATTAATTCTTCGTTTCCTTCACTGATGTCGGAGGCAATTACAGCATTTTTCCCAAGATTTTCACGTAATTTTAACGTCAGCTCTGTGCCGATCTGTCCGCAAGCACCAATAATTAATATGCTTTTATCCATATAGCCAATATCCTTATTATTAAGGTAGCAAATATACTGAAAATTAAAATTTTAGTTTATTTGGAATTGTTTTTTATCAAATTATTAATTTTTATTTAAAATAGTGTAATAATTAGTATTTTTGACGTTAATAAGTTTTACAATGAAGTACATAATCCCTTTTTTATTAATTATTTTGCTGACAGGTTTTTCCTGCAATAAAAATAAAGATACCCAGGAAGTTTCTGAAATATCTGATTCGCTTAAATTGGACGTGAATCACATAGAAAATAGGATTGGTGAAACTTTAATTCCAGAGGCGAAAGTTGAACTNNAACGCAAATGAACTTTCCCGATTGGTGAAGATGATGAAAGATTCCATTAAGATTGAGAAATTAAAAAAACCGAATATCATTGCGCGTATCAATGTGCTGGAAAATGAAACGTTGCGTTTGGCCGATATGGCTACGATTCCCTCAATTTCTAAGGAAGAAGTAAAAGAGGAAGTTGGTGATATTGTGGCAATTTATTCCGCATTAAATGCGAAAATAAACACCATTTATAAGTCGGAAAGCATTCAAAATATGTTGGAGGTTGATACGGAAGTGCCAATAGATATTCAAGAAACAACAACACCGTCGCCTTATTTGTATATGGAGCGAACAAGGCCTTTAAAGAATCTAAAACAAAAACAATGACGAAAAAAATTTATATGCTTATTTTCATTGTTGTGTTTTCATCCTGTGAAAATAAAAAACCCAAAGTTGAAAATACCAATGTCACTTCTGAAAAAGAAGCCATAAACGGGATATTAGATGCCTGGCACAAAAGCGCTTCTGAGGCAGAATTTGATTCTTATTTTGATTCAATGGCCAAAGCAAGTGTTTTTATAGGAACCGATGCTTCTGAAAATTGGAAAAAAAAGGACTTTAAAGCCTTCAGTAAACCATTTTTTGATCGCGGTGAAGCATGGGATTTTAAGGCAATTGAACGCAATGTTTATATTTCTTCAAGCGGAAAGACGGCTTGGTTTGATGAGCTTTTAGATACTTGGATGGGCGTTTGCCGAGGTTCGGGTGTTTTAAGTAAAAATGAAAATGTTTGGAAAATTGAGCATTATGTACTTTCGGTAACCATTCCAAATGAAAATATTGATGAGGTGATTGCGATAAAAAAAGAAAATGATTCAATAATCTTTGCAAGATTAACAAAATAAATTTATTTAATTAAGCCATTCATCACTTCATAAATAATTTCTGATTCATAGCCTTTTGAACTCAAATAATTTAACATTTTGCTTCTTTTTTTGAAAGCATTTGGTTCTTTAATTAACACCCATTTTTTTTCTGCAATTTTTTTAAGGGTTTTTAAATAATCTATATCGTCTATTTCCTTTAAAGCAGTTTTAATGTTATAAGGCGAAATATTCCTGAATTTTAGTTCATTCACAATCTTAATGCGCCCCCATTTTTTTATAGAGAATTTTCCTCTGGCGAAAGCTTTTGAAAAACGTTCTTCATTCAAAAAATTGTGCTGTAACAAATGAAGGATGATTTTTTCTTTGGCCTCAGGAATCATTTGTAAATCGTGCAGTTTTTGCTCAATTTCCTTGTGGCAGCGCTCCTGATAGGCACAAAAGTTTTCCATCAATTTGGTCGCTTCATCAACGGTATAAGTTTTTTCGTTTTTCATTCCATCAAAATTAAATAAAAAAAAGCGACTCTGGGTAAGTCGCTTTTAATTAAATTATTGATTTCTATTGAGCTTAAACTTTAAGTTGTTCAGCAATAAATACATTACCGGCACAATGACCAATGTTAAAAAAGTGGCAAAAGTTAATCCAAAAATAATGGTCCAGGACATAGGCCCCCAAAAAGCAACGTTTTCACCGCCAATGTAAAATTCCGGGTCAAACTCCGTAAAGAGCGTCATAAAATTGATGTTTATTCCAATCGCCAAAGGCAATAATCCTAAGATGGTGGTGATTGCGGTTAACAATACTGGTCTTAAACGGGTTTTGCCTCCTTCAACAATACTTTCATAAATGATCTCTTTGGTTAATGCTCCTGCTGAGAGGCCTTCTTCCAATCGTTTGCGAACCATAATTAGATTGGTATAATCAATAAGTACAATGGCATTGTTTACCACAATACCGGCCAAGGAAATTATACCAATCATAGTCATCATAATCACAAATTCCATTCTGAAAACAATCAACCCAAGCAATACGCCAATTAAACTGAGTAAAACAGTTAATGAAATGATAATTGGCGTTGAGGTTGAATTAAATTGTGCCACCAATATAAAGAAAATGAAAAATACTGCAATCAGTAGTGCTTTGCTTAAAAAAGCCATTTCTTCCGCTTGTTTTTCTTGTTCACCGGTAAAAGAAATGCTTATGTTTTTAGGCATATCATATTTTCCCAACACTTCTTTAATTTGATCATTTAATTCTGTGGCGTTGTAACCTTCCAAGACGTTTGAAGCAATGGTAATTACCCTGTCCAAGTCTTTTCGTTTAACTGCGCTAAAAGTGGAAGAAGCCTCTGTATGCGCCATTGCAGAAATTGGCACCTGAACAATTTTACCGCTGCTTTGATCTCTAAAAGTAATTTTTTGGTTGATCAATGCAGCTTTGTCATAACGATATTTATCGGTTAACCTCATATTTATTGGATAATCATCTTCACCATCTTTAAAAGTGGAGATTTCTTTTCCAAACAAAGATGTTCGCAGCGCGTCACCAATTTGCCCGGTGGAAACATTCAAACGTCGTGCTTTTTGGCGGTCAATGATGATGGGCAATTCGGGTTTTCCTTGTTCCACATCCAATTTCAATTCTTCAATCCCTGAAATATTTTTATTTTTGATAAATTGTTTGATGTCTTCCGCAGTGGCCAATAATTGTTCATAATCATCACCAGAAACTTCAATATTGATTGGTGCTCCCGCTGGCGGACCGTCGGCGGGTCTGTCAACAATAATGTCAACTCCCGGAATATCTTTCAACAACTCCCTTATTTCAATTAAAACATCTTCTGTATTTATGTCGCCACGATCAATGAATTTGACAAAATCTACGGTAACACGTGCTTTATTGGGAGTTGTGCCGCCATCTTGGCCACGATTTGGATCGCTGGTTCCTTCACCAACCTGGCCAATTACCGAGGTTATTAAAACATTTTTGCCATCAACTTCAAATTTTTTTAAATGATTTTGAATTTTATTTTCAACATCTATCGAGAGTTTGTTGGTGACTTCTATATCGGTTCCAATAGGATATTCCAAGTAAACATACACTTGTTTTGGCGGCGTTTCCGGGAAGAAAAGCACTTTTGGCGGGAATGCCATAAAAAGCAGAATAGCAACAAACAATAAACCAAAGGTTCCTATAAAAAACCATTTTGGTCTTTTTCCTCTTAAAGAATACTGCAAAGTGCGTTCATAAAAATTTTCTAATTTTGGCAGAAATTTATTTTGAAACCGTTCTGTTGCGGGCGTTAAAAATTTGGTGTTTATAACGCGAAGCAATCCGGCAACTATAAATAACAATCCGGCAGCGTTTAATCCTTTTATGCCTAAAATCAATCCGGCAATCACTAAAATAACCCCAACAGAAAATAGAAGGACACTTAAAATCACTATTTTTTTAAAATTGACTTCATCTTCCTTTATTTTCATATAAACCGACGTCAACATTGGATTTATCACCAAAGCAACAAATAAAGACGACAATAAAACAATGATGAGTGTAATGGGTAAATAGCGCATAAATTCACCCATCATTCCCGGCCAAAATGCCAATGGAAAAAAGGCGGCAAGTGTTGTTGCAGTTGATGCAATAATAGGCATTGCAACTTCTCCAACACCGTATTTTGCGGCATCAATTTTTGTATAACCTTCATCCAGCAAACGATAAATATTCTCAACCACCACAATTCCGTTATCCACCAACATTCCCAAGGCAATTACCAAAGAAAATAATACCATAGTGTTTAAGGTTACGCCCAAAGCATTTAAAACGATAAACGACATAAACATAGACAAAGGAATGGCGATACCAACAAAAAGCGCATTTCTTATGCCGAGGAAAAAAAGCAACACCACAACCACCAAAATTATTCCCAGAATAATGCTGTTTTCCAAATCGGCTACCATTGTTTTGGTATCGTTTGTTTGGTCGTTTGTTTTAGAAATGTGTAAATTAGAAGGAAAATAACTTTCTTTTGCTTTTGCAATAATGGCATCAATTTGGGTTGAAGCGTTTATGAGGTTTTCGCCGCCACGTTTTGTGACATCCAACATCACAACAGGTTGCGAAAATTCACGCGCATAGCTTTGTTTTTCCTGCTCTTTGAAGGTTACGGTTGCAATATCGCGTAAATAAACAATTTCTTCGTTTTCTTGTTTTATAATAATATCTGCAATTTCATTGGCCGATTTAAATTCACCAATCACACGAACGTTTCTGCGCAAACCGTTTTCCAGTAAATCACCACCTGAAACCGTCATATTTTCATTTTGAATGGCTTGGGCAATATCATTAAAGCTGATTTTGGAAATTTCCATTTTGTACAAATCAACGCTAATTTCCATTTCCTTATCTTGGATTCCGCGGATTTCNNGGAAAATCTTTGTCCGATTTTGCGGCATCAACCTTGTCTTTCACTTTTCGCAAAGCTTCTGTAGGCGTAACACTGAAATCAAAAGTGATTTTTATGGATGAAAATCCTTCGATAGAAGTGGAAGTAATTTCATCAACGCCAGATATTCCGTTGATCTCTTTTTCGAGCGGACGCGTGATTAATTTCTCAATATCAATTGCGGAGTTTCCAGGATAAGCGGTTGACACGAATATTTCGGGCACCACAATTTCCGGGAAAGCTTCTCTTGGCATACTTTGATAAGAGAAAATTCCCGCCAAAAAAATCATTCCGATAATCACAAACACGGTCATTTTGTTGTTAATTGACCAAGTTGAAAGTTTGAATTCTTTTAATACTTTACTCATTTTGATGCTTTTCTGGTTGTTGTAACCGAATTAATTTTTACTTATTTTAACCTGATCTCCATCTTTTACAAATCTTGCGCCGGCATTTACCAATGTGTCATTTTCTTTCAAACCGGCACTTACAAACACCTCATTGTTATATTCATTGGTAATGGTAACGATGTTTTTAACTACCTTTTGTTGGTTATTTTCGGTAACAACCGTAAATACATAATTATTGCCTGTTTGATCCTGTTGCACCAAAGTGGCTGGAATAATGATTCCCTTTGTTTCAAAATCCACTATTTTTATATCAGCCAATAAATTTGGTTTGATGCTTTGGTCTTTATTGTCGATGTTAATTCTGATTTTAAAGCTTCGGTTTGCCGGATTGATATAATTGCCGACCTGTGAAATTTTTGAATTTATTTCTTTGTTGATGGAAGCAAAATGCACAATCGTTTCTGTACCTTGTTTAATAATTGGCAAATAAGTTTCCGTTACGTCGGCTTCCACATACACGTTGTCTAAATTCAGTAACCTTACGGCAGGCATTTGCGGACTTGTAAGTTCACCCAATCTTGGGAAAATTTCATCAACAACACCGCTAAAAGGTGCCGTAATTCTCATTTTTCTGGCTTGGGTTCTTAGACTTGATAAATTGTTTTCCAAGCTTTCTTTTTGGGCTTTTGCCTGAAGGTATTGCATTTCTGAACCAATTTTTTGGTTCCAAAGTCGTTCCTGACGTTCAAAAGTTGTTTTGGCCAAACTCAATTGGGTATTCAATTCGTTGATGCTGTTTTTTACGGACGCATCATCCAATTGAATCAACAGTTGTCCGGTTTGTACTTTCTGGCCTTCTTTAACGAGAATGGCTGTAACATTTCCGCCCATTTCCGGACTGATTTCTATATTTTTGTTGGCTTTCGCAACACCTTGAATTTCTAAAAAATGTTTAAAAACATCGTTCTTAACCGGAAGCGCTGTAATTGTTTGAATATTTTTATCTAAATCTAATTTTGAGATTTCTGTTTCAACAGATTTTAACAAGGTGTTTAAACTGTCAATTTTGGCTGTCAATGTTGCTTTTTTGGCGTTTAATTCTTCTAAGGAAGATTTTTTGGCTTCTTTGCCGCAAGAAATGGCAAATGTGGCTACAATAATAAGGAGTGCTATTTTTTTCATGTTGGTTAGTTACTTTTGTTGATTGGTGTGTTTAGTGCGTTGTCTAAAGTTGCTTTGTTGGCGATGACATTTAACATAGCCTGTAAATAATTTTGTTGCATTGTGTATAATTGTCGTTGTGCTTCCAACAATTCAAAACTTGTTGAAATTCCTTCAAAAAACTTGATTTGCTGTTTGTTTTCAATGCGCTCTGCCAATGCCAAATTTTGTTTAGAGGTTTCATATTCTTCAATGCTGAAATTGTAGTTTGTTTTGGCAGATTCCAGCAAAAGAAATAATTTTTGTTCGGTTTCTGTTAAGTTTGTTTTGGCTTTTTCAAGCTCAATTTTAGCTTGTTGCGTTCTTGAACTTCGTGCCAAGCTGCTAAAAATGGGAATGTCTAAACTTACCCCCAACAAGGAATAATCGAACCATTTTTGTTCTTTTTTCATAAAATCAAATTCCTGTCCGTAGCCGGCATAACCAAAATTCACAAAACTTTTTAAGGTTGGCAATGCCCTGCTTTGTTCCAGTTTAACGAACAACTCATTCGCAGTTTCGGTATTTTTGGCTATTTTAAAATCGATGTGGTTTTCAACGGATAAATCATTGGCAAGCAATTCCAATTTGATATTTTCTTTGGCTAAATTTGTTAAAGAATCTGTCAAAATTACGGAAGCATTAATGTCCAGTCCCAACGTAATGTTTAACATTTTATAGGCAATTGTTTTTAAGTTTTTGGTTTTTGAAAGCTGGCTTTTTACAGAAGACAAGGTGATTTTAAGTTGTTCCACATTTTCTTCTTCAATAAAACCATTCAGAAAAATCTGGTTGGTTTCATCCAGGTTTTTTTCCAATGTATTGATGTTTTTTTCTATAATTAAAATGCTTTCTTCGCTTAAAAGCACATTTCCGTAGGCGTTGATAACAGCTTCCCTAATGCCGAGTTCGGTTTTTTCTTTGGCGTTTTCAGAAATTTTCAAATACGTTTTTGCCGATTGCAATCCCACCAAATACGAACCATCAAAAATAAGCTGATTTAAAGTGGCTGTAGCGTTCATATTGTGTTTCGTTCCAAATGCGATTTCTTCGAATTCGCCCGGATTACCGCCAAAAAATTCGGCCGGAAGCAAAGAAACCTGCTGCTTAATCCAGTTTTGATAATCTATTTTGGCACTAACTTGTGGCAATCCAATCGTGGTGGTTTCCCATTTTTTCAATTTGGCGGCATCCACATCCCTGTTAGCATTTTTGCTTGCATAACTGTTTTTTAGGGCGTAATCAATGGCTTGCTGCAATGATAATGTGATGTTTTCCTGGGCATTTATTTGGAAACTAAAGAGTATTCCAAATCCTATAATGAGTATTTTTTTCATTCTTAAATTTCCTTTTTTTCTAATTGTTTTTGCAAAATTTGTAATCCTTTTTTGGTAGCTAATGCTCTTGTGTGATATTCAAGAACACATAATTCTAATTTGTTGATTGTGTTTTTATTATAGGTATATAGGCTTGAATCATGAACGCTTAACATTAAGGAAAAATAGAATTTAGTGGTAATTTCTAAATTGATATCTTTTCTGTAAAGTCCTTCCTGGATTCCTTTTTCTATATTTTTGGTGATGCATTCCTTAAATACAGAAAGCTCATTGGCAATAATTTTTTTATAGGTTTTTGGATAGTATTTTTCTAACTGATACATTGGTGAATCATCAGAATTTTTAAACAACTCTTTAAAAGTTTTTTTTATTTCAAAATTTTCTTCAATGGCGTTGTGTCCCATAGCACAAATATTAAAAATGGTTTTGTGCATTCCATCTTGAAAATAAGAAACGGCTTCGTCAATAAGTTCCTGTTTATTTTTGTAATATTTATAAATTGTTTTTTTGGAGATGCCTAAATCTTTGGCAATATCATCCATCGTCACGCTTTTAAATCCGTACTTTAAAAATATTTCCCCGGCTTTTTTTAAAATTGTTTCCTTCATAATCGGTTCCTCCTTAATAATTTGAGAATGCAAATATACAAACGGAAACTTTAAATACAACAAAAGTTTCCAAAGTTTTTTAATTAATTTTGTAATTTCATTTGGCATTTTTTTAATTTGCTTTGAAAGGTGTATTTTTACATCAAATTTCTAAGCATAATGAAGATTATTGAAACTTATAAAGAAGATTTTGTAGGCTATTTAAACGAGAAAATTAGCGTAAAAGAACCGGTAAATTTGTATGAACCTATTCATTATATACTTCAAATAGGCGGAAAACGCTTACGTCCGGTGTTAACTTTAATGACTTGTGAAATTTTTAACGGAAATATAAAACTAGCCTATGATGCCGCTTTGGCCATAGAGGTTTTTCACAATTTTACTTTGGTCCACGATGATATTATGGATAGCGCTCCAATAAGAAGAGGATTTGAAACCGTCCATAAAAAATGGAATATCAATACCGGAATTTTATCGGGCGATGCGATGATGATTGTGGCGTATCAATGTTTTGAAAATTATGAAGCCGCTGTTTATAAAAAATTGATGATGCTTTTTAGCAAAACCGCTTTGGAAGTATGCGAAGGACAACAATTGGATATTGATTTTGAAAACAGAAATGATGTGACCATTCCGCGATATTTAAAAATGATTACTTATAAAACGTCTGTTTTAGTGGCGGCAGCTATGAAAATGGGTGCCATCATTGCGAATGTTGAAGATGATGAGGCTGAAAAAATATATGATTTTGGATTAAACCTTGGCATTGCTTTTCAATTGCAGGACGATTATTTAGACACTTTTGGCGATGAAGCGCTCTTTGGAAAACAAATAGGAGGCGATATTGCCGAAAACAAAAAGACATTTTTGTATCTGAAGGCCATTGAAGTTTGCGGTATTGATGACAAAAAAAAATTGATGGATTTTTATGCTGAAGAATCTGTTAGAAACAATAAGGTACAAGAAGTGACAAGGATTTTCGAAAATAATAACATCCCGGAATTGACCAAAAATGAAATAGCGTTTTATACAAACCTCGCTTTTAAGGAATTGGAGAATATAGATATTGCTGCCGAAAAGAAAGAGTTGCTCAAAAATTTCGGACTTGGATTAATGAAACGCAGCATTTAATGTTACCCGCAAAAAATACAGAGGAATTGTTATTTTCAATAACAAATGAAAATTTATATGTACACTTAATTGAGCAGTTAAATAAGGATTTTCAGTTGGCAAATGTAACAGAAAGTTTCAATGTCACTACATTACCCATTCAATTAAAAAAACAATTGTTTGCTGTTTTATTGAATTTAATCACCAAACAATACGATGATTATTTAAATCTATTGTACAGAATTGATGTGCCCGAAAGTGAATTGGCCAAACTGATAAACGATAATTTAACGACCAGTATTGAGGATATAACCTATTTGGTTTTAAAAAGAGAATATCAAAAAGTTTGGTTTAAACAAAATTTTGATAAAATTTAAGGCAATTAAAAAAGTGTTAATCTAATATTCAGAAGATTAGATTGGAATTAAAAAAATCTAAAAAGCAAAATCAATTATTTAAAAATTGTTTAAAATTATTGTGAATAAACTAAAATAGTGGTAATATTGCAGTCCAGTTTTGGGTCCCATAGCTCAGCTGGTTAGAGTACCTGACTCATAATCAGGGTGTCCTTGGTTCGAGCCCAAGTGGGACCACTTTTAAAAACCGTAATTGTATTGTAAATCAATATGCTACGGTTTTTTTAATTCTTAATTTGTACAATTTTTTATTTCTAGAAAAGACGATAAGTTTATCCCGAGTTTGGTCGTAGAGCGGAGCCGAAGCAAGTTGAGGGAAGTCCCAAGTGGGACCACAAAATAAAGAAAATTTACATTTATTGTAGATCTTTTTATGCCTAATTTTCACTTCTTATTAATGCAATTTTACATCACACTTCATACAATTAAGTCAAAATAAAAATAAATCATTTGTAACAACGTTAAATTGTGGTAAGGTTTTTGTTTGTATGGCTTATTATATAGTATGTATGGTGCTTATTTATGTGTAAATGGAATCAAAAACCAATTAAATAAAAAATGGACGTGTGAATTATACAATTTTTTTTCAAAGTTGTGTAACATATTTGTTTATTTAACTGAGCAACTTTGCATATCTATATTTAAATTCAGATTATAATAATTTAAAACTAAAAAAAGATGAAATTAAAAAAAATTTATTTTGTAGCAGTTGCGGCGATGATTGTGATGCTAGGATTTCAAAGTTGCGAGAGCGATGAAGAAGGGAATACCGCGAGAGTTCAGTTAAAATTGGTTGATGCTCCTGGAGATTATCTTGAAGTGAATGTAAATATTGTTGATATACAGTATAACAACAGTGGCAATGAAGCTGGTTGGGTGAGTTTCGGAAAACCGGAAGATTATCCAATTAATGTTGATTTAACTACACTAATTGCCGGAAATAGCCTTTTATTGGCTGACCAAATTATTCCTTCAGGAATGTTAAAACAAATAAGATTGGTTTTGGGTGACGGAAACACGCTTAAAATTGAAGGACAAGAATCAATGATGGCTCTTAACACGCCAAGCGCAATGCAATCTGGTTTAAAATTAAATATGAATACCACATTAGATGCCGGTTTTACCTACACATTTATACTTGACTGGGATGTGCAAAAATCTGTTGTAATGACCGGATCAGGAATGTACAATTTAAAACCTGTAATTAGGGTGAATGCTGAAGTTAATTCGGGATCTATTGAAGGCAATGTTTCAGGAGAGTTTTTAGTGAATGGATTAAGTGTTTTTAGCGATTTAGAAAATGCAATGGTGCAGGTTTATACAACTGGCGGTGTTTATATTACTGAAACAGGAACAAATGCAGAAGGTGACTTTTTAATTCAGGGACTTGCCGCAGGAGATTATAAATTGAAAATAGTGAATCAGGAAGCTTATGACGACTATGAATCAGCTCTAATCACAGTAACTGTAGGAACAGTAAATACTATTGCACCTATAGTTTTAATGATACCAACAATTTAAATAACTATTTGGACAGATATAATAATTTTAAAACCCGTTTTTATAAGGCGGGTTTTTTGTTGTTATTTTTTAGCCGTGTTACACCCATCTATACTAAATATTAGGTATTTTGTTAATTAATTTCGATTTGTGAGGGTGTATGAAAATTATAAATATATATTTGACCACAATGAGGGTACCAATTATTGGTATTACTTTATTGTTAAGTGACTTTATTAAATAAGCATAAAGCGCTGAGGATTAAATATAGGATTACGATACTAGGTTATTTCAAATTTACAATATAATATATGGACGTTCGTTTAAAGTACAACAATTAAAAAATAACAATAAATATATTTATAATTTTATTAAGTTTGCCACATATTCAACCCCAAAAATGAATAGGAAAAATATTAAGATAATGATGTTGTGTTTTAGTTTTATGCTCATTAGTTTGGTGACATATGCTGAAATAGAGCCTCCCAAACCTGAGCTTGCTAATAGTCCTCCTCCTCCTGTTGGCTTGCCAATCGACGGCGGCTTGTCATTTTTATTAATTTCTGGCGTTGCTTATGGCATTTATGCGCTGAAAAGGAAAAAGGAATAACTATTTCTCCAGCAACCTGGCCACATACTTACCAATCACGTCAAATTCTAAATTAACCACTGTACCAATTTTAAAGGTATGAAAATTCGTAAATTCATAGGTATAAGGAATAATCGCCACAGAAAAACTGTTTTTTTGTGAATTTACCACGGTTAAACTTACGCCGTTAATGGTGATGGAGCCTTTTTCAATGGTGATATTATTTTGAGCATTGTCATATTCAAAACTAAATACCCAGCTTCCGTTTTCATCAACAATATTTGTGCAAACCGCTGTTTGGTCCACATGTCCTTGTACAATATGTCCGTCCAATCTGGCGCCAAGAATCATTGCGCGTTCTAAATTTATTTCAGATCCAACAGTTACATATTTCAAATTCGATTTTTCGAGCGTTTCTTTTATGGCGGTCACCGTATACTCTTTGCCTTTTAAATTCACAATGGTTAAACATACGCCATCGTGTGCAATACTTTGGTCTATTTTTAATTCGGAAGTGAAATTGCTTTCAATGGTGATATGAAGATTTTCTTTTTCCTGCTTCAGGTTTTTAACAAACCCCACACTTTCTATTATACCGGTAAACATATTTTTTTCAATTTAATTGACTACTTTTGATGATTCAAATTTAAGTATAATAAACCTGATTTATGGACAAATCTGAAAAAATAACATTGGGAATTTCAATAGGGGATTATAATGGTGTTGGCATAGAAATTATTTTGAAAACCTTTTTGGATAAACGGATGTTCGATTTTTGCACACCTATATTATTTGGTTCCGCCAAATTAATTACAGCCTATAAAAAAAATATGGATATCAATTTGCTTTTTAATGGCATACGTCAGGTTGATGCCGCCATTCAAGGAAAGTTCAATGTATTGAATCTTTGGAAAGAAGAATTTGAAGTTAATTTGGGAACACCCACCAGCAGAATCAGGAAAATATGCGTTTTTATCGTTAGAAGCTGCAACAGATGCCTTGGCCAAAGGAGAAATTGATTTGTTGGTAACCGCTCCCATTAATAAGGAGAACATTCAGTCTTCAGCATTTAAATTTCCCGGTCATACCGAATATCTGGAATCGAAACTGAAAGGAAAAAGCTTAATGATTTTGATGTCTGATACCTTAAGAATTGGTTTAATTACTGGCCATATTCCAGTTTCAAAAGTCGCAGAATCAATTACCCCCGATTTAATAAAAGAAAAAGTTGCCATCTTATATAAAACATTGGTAGCAGGATTTTGCCATATCCAAACCTAAAATTGCCATATTGGGATTGAATCCACATTGTGGTGATCACGGTGTTATTGGAACCGAAGACGACGAAATGATTAGGCCAACCATTGCCGAAATACAAAATGAAGGTAAATTGGTTTATGGGCCTTATGCAGCCGATGGATTCTTTGGATCTGAAAGCTATAAGAATTTTGACGCCATTTTAGCGATGTATCACGATCAGGGTTTGGCGCCATTTAAAGCCTTGTCGTTTGGCGAAGGCGTTAATTTTACCGCCGGCTTAAATAAAGTGAGAACTTCGCCTGATCACGGCACTGCTTACGATATCGCAGGGAAGGATTTGGCGAACATAAACTCCTTTAAAGAGGCGGTTTTTAGCGGTATCCAAATTTTTAAAACCAGGCGAGAATATAAGAGTTTGACTGAAAACACTTTAAAAAGTACGCATCAAAAAGAAAATAGATAAATATTCGATATTTATTTTAGTATATATTTTATAATTTTATATCTTTGCACGCTCAAATTGAAGTTCAAAATGAAAGATTTAAAGGAGTTTGATATTTCTTTTATTGGTTTAAAAGAAGGAATTCATCAGTTTGAATACACAATTGACAAGAAGTTCTTTGATTTTTTTAACTATGATGAGTTTAATGATTCTAACGTAAAAGTGGAATTGTCATTTTTAAAAAATACAACAATTTTGGAGTTGGATTTTGTTTTTTCAGGCTGGGTTGAAGTGGCTTGCGACTTAACCACCGAATTATTTCGTCAACCAATAGAAGCAAACATCCATTTAATTGTAAAATTTGGAGATGAATTTAATGATGAAAACGAAGAGTTATTAATCATACCGTTTTCTGAAAGCAAAATAAATGTGGCACAATATATTTATGAAGCAATTGTGTTGGCAGTGCCGTTAAAAAGAATACATCCGGGCGTAATTGACGGTTCTCTTCATTCAGAAGTATTAGAAAAATTGAAAGAATTTGAAATAAAAGCAGAAGACGAAGAAGAAGATCAGGAAGAAAAAGAACAAGAAGACAATAAAAATAGGGAAATAGATCCTAGATGGAATAAATTAAAGAATATATTAATAGAAAAAAATAAGAGTAATGGCACATCCTAAAAGAAAGATATCAAAAACAAGAAGAGATAAAAGAAGAACTCATTACAAAGCAGTTGCTCCGCAAGTAGCCATTGACCCAACAACAGGTGAGGCACATTTGTACCACAGAGCACATTGGCACGAAGGGAAATTGTACTACAGAGGCCAAATTGTAATTGATTCAGTTGAAGAAATCAAAGCATAATCAGTTATTTTTAAAATATCGATAAAAACTCTCAATTTGAGGGTTTTTTTTTACATTTTAGGGTAAAATCAATCAAAATTGATAAAAAACACTGAAAAATCAAAATATATTTCATTTCTTTGAAATGCTGTTTTGATGAAAAGAAAGCAAATTATGACGAAAATTACGGCAATTATAACTGCGGTTGGAAAATATGTTCCTGAAGATATTTTAACAAATAAAATGTTGGAAAAAATGGTGGATACGCACGATGAGTGGATCACCACAAGAACAGGAATTAAAGAACGAAGAATTTTAAAAGGCAAGGGTAAGGGAACTTCTTTTATGGCAATTAAAGCAGCCCAACAGTTGCTTGATAAGAAAAAATTAGATCCCAAAGAAATTGAACTGGTTATAGTTTGCACCGCTACACCTGATATGCAAGCTGCAGCAACTGCTGTTTTTGTAGCCACAGAAATTGGCGCAACCAATGCTTTTGGTTTCGATTTGGAAGCGGCCTGTTCAAGTTTTTTATATGGAATGTCTGTTGCCGCAATGTATATTGAATCTGGTAGATACAAAAAAGTGCTACTTATTGGAGCCGATAAATGTTCTTCTATGATTGATTATACAGATCGGTCAACTTGTATTATATTTGGTGATGGNNGGAGCCGGAAGAGAATTTTTACAGGTAAAAGCAGGCGGTTCTATCAATCCGTTGACAAAAGAAGGGATAGACAATAAAGAAAATTTTATTTTTCAAGACGGTAAAACTGTTTTTAAGAATGCGGTTTTTAATATGGCAGATGCAGCCGTTAAAATAATGGAGCGTAACAATTTAACCAATGACAATATACAATGGCTTGCTGCACACCAAGCAAACAAGCGCATTATTGAAGCAACAGCAAACAGAATTGAACTTGAAAGTTCAAAAGTAATGATGAATATTCAAAATTACGGGAACACAACATCGGCTACATTACCATTGCTTTTGGCTGATTATGAACAACAACTTAAAAAGGGAGACAATATAATTTTTGCGGCATTTGGAGGCGGTTTCACTTGGGGATCAATTTACTTTAAATGGGCATACAATTCTTAACCAATTAACAATTTAAAACCAAATTAATATGGATTTAAAAGATATTCAAAATCTGATAAAATTTGTAGCCAAATCTGGCGCAAGTGAAGTTAAGTTAGAAATGGAAGATATTAAAATCACCATTAAAACCGGAACTGAAAGACCTGAAACCACCATACTTCAGCAAGCACCATTAGGCATTCCCCAAATGGCGGTAAATACAGCATTTTCACAAACGCCTGTTCAAGCTGCAAGTGATGAGCCTGTTGGGAATGAAGCTGCCGTAAAATATATTGAAATTACTTCACCAATTATAGGTACTTTTTACAGAAAACCATCGCCTGACAAACCAGTTTTTGTTGAAGTTGGTGATGTTGTAAGTCCGCATACTGTTGTATGTATGGTTGAAGCTATGAAATTATTTAATGAAATTGAATCAGAGGTTTCAGGAAAAATTGTAAAAATATTAGTGGAAGATGGCACTCCGGTTGAATACGGACAACCAATATTTTTAGTGGATCCATCATAATTATAGTTCCAATTTGAATGAGGATCTAGGTTTCAAATTTTTTTGATATTGATCTTCGTCTATAATAATTTGAAAACAGTATGTTTAAAAAAATATTAATTGCAAACAGAGGCGAAATCGCTTTAAGAGTTATACGAACCTGCAGGGAAATGGGCGTTAAAACAGTAGCTGTTTACTCAACTGCCGATGCTGAAAGCTTACACGTGCGTTTTGCGGATGAAGCCGTATGTATCGGTCCGCCTCCAAGCAGTGAGTCTTACTTAAAAATGTCGGCAATATTGGCAGCTGCCGAAATTACAAATGCCGATGCCATTCACCCCGGATACGGATTTTTATCAGAAAACGCCAAATTTTCAAAATTATGTGAAGAGCACGGTATAAAATTTATTGGAGCCACTTCAGAAATGATTAGCAAAATGGGCGATAAAGCTTCAGCCCGAGCTACTATGAAAGCAGCCGGCGTACCAACAATTCCAGGTTCAGAAGGATTATTGGAAACTTATGAAGAAGCTGAAAAATTGGCCAATGAAATGAAATATCCTGTGATGTTAAAGGCCACAGCAGGTGGTGGAGGAAAAGGAATGAGAGCGGTGTATGCCAAAAGTAATTTAAGAAATGCTTGGGATGCAGCCCGTCAGGAAGCTTTTGCCTGTTTTGGAAATGACGGGATGTATATGGAAAAACTGATTGAAGAACCACGCCATATTGAAATCCAAATCATTGGAGATTCCTTCGGAAAAGCTTGTCATTTATCAGAAAGAGATTGTTCTATCCAACGCCGTCACCAAAAGCTAACGGAAGAGGCACCTTCGCCATTTATGACTACTGCATTGCGAAAAAAAATGGGAGAAGCTGCTGTAAAAGCTGCAGAATACATCTCTTATGAGGGCGCAGGAACCATCGAATTTTTAGTGGATAAACATCGGAATTTCTACTTTATGGAGATGAATACGCGTATTCAGGTGGAACATCCTATTACTGAACAGGTGATTGATTACGATTTAATTTATGAACAAATAAAAGTGGCGGCGGGAATTCCAATCTCCGGTAAAAACTATTTTCCTAAATTACATTCCATAGAATGCAGAATAAATGCGGAAGATCCTTATAAAGATTTTAGGCCATCGCCGGGAAAAATAACCACTTTGCATATTCCTGGAGGTCACGGAATTAGGGTAGATACGCACGTATATGCAGGCTACACGATTCCGCCAAATTATGATTCTATGATTGCAAAATTAATTACAACGGCGCAAACCCGTGAAGAGGCCATCAGTAAAATGAAAAGAGCTTTGGATGAGTTTGTGATTGAAGGGATAAAAACCACGATTCCGTTTCACAGACAATTGATGGATCATCCAGATTATATTGCCGGTAATTACACCACGGCTTTTATGGAAGGATTTGAAATTCAACCTGAAACAGACAAGTAAGATTTCAAATTGGAAAAAAAATAAAGGATCCCGAGCATCGGGATCCTTTATTTTTTTTAAATTTACTTACAGTTAATTACCATATGAAAGAAAAAGAGTTACATTTCGACGGTATTGATAAAATTATTTTAAAGCATTTAATGGAAGATGCCCGAACACCTATTTTAAGCATTGCCCGTGAAATTGGTATTTCTGGTGCGGCAATTCACCAAAGGTTGCGAAAATTGGAAGCGGCCGGATTAATTTTAGGCTCAAAATTTACCATCAATCCGAAAGTATTGGGTTATAAAACATTGGCATTTGTAGGAATTTTTCTGGATTCTGCCAGTAAATATTCCGCTGCCATCATTCGATTAAAAGAAATTCCCGAAGTTATTGAAAGTCATTACACCACAGGAAATTACGCCATATTCATAAAAATAATGTGTAAAGACAATGAGCATCTTATGAAATTGCTCAATCAGGAAATTCAATCCATAAAAGGAGTTGCCAGGACAGAAACTTTTATTTCGCTAGACCAGCAAATTGACCGACAAATTAAACTATAAAAAAACCGAATTAACGGATTTTTTATAGTTTTTCATCTTTTTTAATCTCTGCCGCCCAAAATAGCAATGCCCCAATAAAGTAGCATTGCCAAAGATCCTATGGCCGCTACCAAATAAGTTCTTGCGGCCCAAGTTAAAGCATCTTTTGCGCCATCTTGCTCTCTGTTTGTAAGCATATTATTTGTTTTTAGCCAAGCCAAAGCCCTGTTGCTGGCGTCATATTCAACTGGCAAGGTGATAAAACTGAACAAAGTTGCAACCGCCATCATAGCAAGTCCGATTACTGCGATGGTTAAACCTATGCCGGAATCTCCTGAAGCAGCGCCCAAAATTAATCCGCCAATAACCAGCCATTGCGAGAATTTAGAAGAAATATTCACCGCCGGCACTAAAGTTGAACGCAACTGCAACCATTGATATGCTTGCGCGTGTTGAACGGCGTGCCCAACTTCGTGCGCGGCTACACAGGCAGAGGCTGCGTTTCGTTGTTCGTAAACCGATTCGCTTAAATTTACTGTTTTGTTTTGCGGATTGTAATGATCGGTCAATTGGCCGGGTGTGGAAATAATTTTCACATCATAAATGCCATTGTCATTTAACATTTTTTGGGCAATTTCCCTTCCGCTTAAACCGTTTTCTAATTGAACTTCTGAGTAATATTTAAATTTGTTTTTCAGCTTTTGGCTCACCAACCAACTTACCAGAGAGATCAAACCTATAAGAATATAAAACCCTATCATATTTTTCTTTTTTTAATTAATGTATTTTTTTTTGGTAAATTTACATCATAAATTATTCCAAAATTCAGGAACAGACAAAATGGCAAAAATCCCTCATATTCTTTTAATTTATACTGGCGGAACCATAGGTATGGTTAAAGATTATAAAACTGGAGCGTTGAAAATATTTAATTTCGATAAACTTTTAAAACATATCCCGGAGCTTAATCAATTAAATTGCACCATCCAGAGTATTTCACTTGACGAACCCATCGACTCTTCCAATATGAATCCCGATAATTGGGTTTTTATAGCCGAAATAATTGAAAAAAACTATGAGAAATTCGATGGGTTTGTGGTTTTACATGGTTCAGACACGATGTCTTATACGGCTTCGGCAATTAGTTTTATGTTCGAAAATTTGTCAAAACCTGTTATTTTTACAGGTTCACAATTGCCCATAGGCGATTTAAGAACAGATGCCAAAGAAAATTTAATCACCTCTATTGAAGTTGCCGCAGCGCAAGAGAACGATGAGCCAATAATTTCGGAAGTCTGTTTGTATTTTGAATACAAATTATATCGCGCCAACAGAACCACAAAAATCAATGCCGAACATTTTGAAGCGTTCACTTCACCTAATTTCCCACCATTGGGAGAAAGCGGGGTTCATTTAAAATTTTACAAACAACTGATTTACAAACCAAAAAAAGTAAAACCATTTAAGGTTCGAAAACGTTTGGACAATAATATTGTAATCCTGAAAATTTTTCCTGGAATTACAGAAAAAGTGGTTGGGAGTATACTAGCGCTTGAAGGGTTAAAAGGAGTGATTTTGGAAACGTTTGGTTCAGGAAATGCACCTACCGAAAAATGGTTTGTTAATTTACTGAAAGAAACCATTCAAAAAGGTGTACATATTATAAATGTGACCCAATGTATTGCAGGAAGCGTCATTATGGGGCAATATGAAACAAGTATTGAATTAAAAAAAGTGGGAGTTATCAATGGAGGAGATATCACAACTGAATCAGCTTTGGCCAAATTGATGTACTTATTGGGTGAAAATATTCCAAAAAACAAATTCAAATCTGTTTTTGAAGCACAACTTAGGGGAGAAATAAGTGTGCCGGAATAATTCTTTTTTTAATTAAATGGGGCTTTATTGATATAATTTTTAATATTTTAAGCTAAAACACTATAATTTTTGTTAATTATAAAAAAAATAATACAGTAAAAATAATCATTTTAAATTGGCCAGAAAATTTTCAGAACTCAACATTTTTTTGTTACTTGCCATACGCAAAAGATGTCTAAACGTAGAGGTATTAGATAAGTTAAAGACTTTAAAATCTTTCTCTTCGCTGACTTGTTTGTTTTATAAAAATTATTATATATTTAACCCGTGAAATTAATAAATTAACTATTAGACAATGAAAAGACTATTTACTATCCTTGCAATCACAGGATTATTGTTATTTGGAGCAGCACCTAAAGCTTTTGCACAAGATGCAGCAAACACTGAACAAGTTGCAGACGCAACCGAATCAAAAACATTTCATCAAGAATTAAAACAACGTTTTATTGAAGGTGGACCATTCTTTATGGGAATTGTATTGGTAACCTTAATTTTAGG